>JADFKI010000179.1 GCA_022565015.1 Chloroflexota bacterium | reverse complement strand
TCGAACGACGTTTGAGTTATATCAACATCTGACAGCGCGGTGCCCCAGCCGGTGACGGCTATGACAGGCGTGTTGGGGCTCATGGCCTTGATGCTCCTGGCAACCTCCGCTCCCGACATGCCGGGAATGTGAAGGTCAGTGAAAACGAGATCATGTCTTATTTCATTGAAGCTCGCGACACCTTCATTGCCGTCTTCCGCGACGGTGGTCTGGTATCCCTCCAGGATGAACATATGCTCCAGCAGGGTTCGTACGCTGGGCTCGTCTTCGATTATCAGGATGCGCTTCCCACTTCTGTCCGCACCCGCCTTCGAGCCCGAGAAGGGCTGTTTCATCAGCTTCAGGTGCGTGGTGCGTGATAGGCTGTCCGTCTGGTCCCTCGGCTCTGAATCCACGATATTAACGCTGTCCAGGATTCCCATAATCTCGACCACCTGCCCAAAGTTCATATATTCGATAGATAGACTAGCACTTGAAGGCTCTGAGGCCTCTCCATGCCTTCACCCAAGTTTGAACACAGATCGAATTTTCGGGATGGGTGATAGCCACAGCACCCTGTTTTGATATCCGGCGACCTGGATGTCGAATGTAGTCGGCAGTCCCAGCGTTAGTTGGGCGGTCAAAAGCCCGAATTCGCCTTTGTAAAGGCGCTAATGGATGGAGCCGGGGATTGGCGCTCCTGCTGTAAAAGGTATGAAACCTTGGTGAGGAAGTCCTCCATATCTACCGGCTTTACGAGATAGTCGGTAGCACCTACCTTGTATCCCGCCTTCATGTGCTCTTCGCCGCCGAGACCCGTTAGAAGCAGAATGGGAGTCCCGGAAGTCTCTCGCGTAAGCCTGCACAGCTCGATGCCGTCCAGCTGGGGCATCATTATGTCGGCCACTATGAGGTCCGGGTCATGCTGATGAATCGCCTCTAGTCCCGTGAGGCCGTTGGAGGCCGTCAGCGTTTGATAGTCGGCCTCTTCGAGCCAGGAGCATAGGACCTCCCTGATTACGTCTTCATCCTCGACTATCAGGATCTTTTTAGACATGTGAAACCTCGCTGACTGGACCAGGATTCCCTCTAGACAAAATCCCGCCCCAGCGGGACGGGATTTCGGTGCGCCGATTAGTTGCCGACTTGAGAGCGGCTAGTCATTCATTCCAACCGCCATTGGCAGGTCCACTTCACTGGGGACCACTTCGGCTTGCCAGGGGGATACCCCTGCAAGCGGCAGCCTGACGGCAACCGTAGTCCCGGATCCCAGTTCGCTGTTTACGATGATCTCGCCACCGTGTGCGTCCACGATCTGGTGGCAGGTGTACAGGCCGAGCCCCATGCCCACGCGATTGTCCACTTCCTTGCTGGATACGAAGGGCTCGAATAGCCTTGCCTTGACCTCGTCCGTCATGCCGGTGCCGTCGTCCTTGACGTATGCGACGGCCTTTTCACCTTCGATCTTGCACCCGATCGTAACGCTTCCCCAATCTGCTATGGCGTCGGCTGAGTTAGCCAGCAGGTTCACGAATACCTGCTGCAGCCGAGAGGGAACGACGTTGACGATCGGAGCGTCCTCGTACTCCCGTATGATTCTCAGGGACTTGCCCTTCTTGCCCATCAGTACTACAGCCCCATCTACCACCTCGCTCAAGACGACGTCCTTCCGCTCCTCACTGGGCTGAGAGTACTCCATGAGGTGGGCTGTGATCTTCGAAATGCGACCGGCCATCTCCTTGATGTTCCGTACGTATTCGGAGGCTTTCTCCGACGCCAGATGCTTGTCTGCTCCTTTTATCAGAAGGTCCGCCCTGCCCGAAATCGCAAAGACGGGGTTGTTGATCTCGTGGGCGATGCCGGTCGCTAGCGAGCCCACTGAGGCCATCTTGGCGGAATTTATCAGGTGTGCCTGGAGACCCTTGAGCTCTTCCAGATTCTTTTCCAGTTCCGCCGCCATCCTCGTCTTTTCGGCGGCGTCGGTGATTATCTGCCGGAAGCCCCAGAAGGTCAGCACCGCGGGCACGGCTACGATTGCCACTCCCCACCAGGCGAGGGTCATCAGAATGGCGGCAATCAAGCCAATGGCCAGGAATCCCGCTTCCTGAATCGTCTCAAATATGTAGGTCTTCCCCCATTGCTCAAAGTAGCTGGTGCCTTTCCTCAGGAGGGCCAGGGTATCGTTGAGCACGGCATTGACGCCGAGAATAGTGAGGCCCGTGGCCGCAATCGGCATCATCTGGGCCGCGGTCAGGGCCAGTGGAGCGGCGGGGGTCTTAAGGCTGTAGAACACAATCCCGGCGGCCCCGACGGTCAACGCGTCTACGCCGGTGTTGAACACCTGCTCAATGGGCCTTGCGCCGATAAGCTTCTCTGAGATGAGCGTGCCGACAGCCGCTATGGCGATCGCCTCGATGGGGTGCACCAGCAGGACTGCGATGTAGAACGGCACTACCCTTAGAGAAGCCTCCGCCACCTTGGAAAGCTCGATTGGGAACCGGCCTGCCACTACGACAAGGACCGTTAGAAAGGCCAGCTTCCAGATTGGCGTGAAGCCTGTTGCCAGGGGCCACATTTGAAAGGCAATCAGCGCCACGGATATGGCGGCTATCACCACTATGACCGTATAAATTTTGCTGCGGACTTCTTTATTCATAACGATCTGAACTAGCTTAAAGATTGATCTGCTCAAATTTTTGGCGGCTGTCGGACAGAGATTTCCCCGTCCGACAGCCATCTTTCACGACTGGCTCGGGTTAACCCTTAGCCCCACCTGCTGCGTCGGCCACTGGGACCCATGTCGTCCTTGTCCTTCTTGCCGCCACGCTTGGCGTCAATGTCGGACGTGCTGTCGGCCTGCGTCATGATCGAGTCATAGTCCGTCGCGGCCTCTGCGGACGGGACGTACGCCACGCCGGGAACCAGGGAAGCGCCGAAGAAAGCTACCACCAGAGCTGTAGATCCTACGACGACCTTTGCCTTCTTAATCCACCTTTTCATTTCTGTCCTCCTTCCAAAATCCTTTGCTAACGTTTATCCGACTGATTAATTCGATTCCCCGTTGTTCTGGAGCCGCCATTTCCTGCGGCGTTTTTCAACCTCTGGGGGCGTTTCGGTTACCGTACCAGGATTAAGGTGTGCAAAGAGTATGCGGAAGGTTGGGAAGCCCAAACCTGTGCTTATGATAATCATAGGCCAGGCTAACAATGGGGTTGGAGCGCTGTGACACCACGACAACAGGCCCGCGGCTTCATGTGGCGAAATCCGCAGGCCTTCAGATTACCAGTATATTATGGCTAAAACGTGTGCATCCTAGTGGGCTTCGGGTTGTCGGCGTTTGCCCGTCAACCTCTGCCGAGGTATAGCTGGGTCGTTGGCAAGACTATGGTCTCCAGCATGTTGACGTTTGGCGGCAGCGCGACCATCGTAAGCGCCGCAGCGGCGATGTCCTCCGGCTGCATCATGGGCTCATGGTCAGCCGGGTTCGTGCTTCCGACCCGGCTCTCCTTGTCGACGTTTCCGGGGTGGAGAATGCTGGTGACGACGCCGAACTCTCTGCCCTCTAAAGCCATCGACTTGGTCAGCCCGACAAGAGCGTGCTTGGTAGTCGTATAAGGCGCAGTGCCGGACCTGGTCATCTGGGCCGAGATGCTTCCGATGTTGATTATACGGCCCTCGCCCTGGCGCCGCATGACCTTCATCGCCTCGCGCCCACACAAAAAGACGCCGGTCAAATTGACGTCGATGACCTTCTGCCACGTCTCCAGCGTCAGCTCGTCGAAGGGCCCTCCGTCGAATATGCCGGAGTTGCTTACCATTATGTCCAGCCTGCCGTATTCGTCCACGGTCCTTCGGACCATGTCGATGACCTGGTCTTCGACGGTCACGTCGGTAGGCAGCACCATTGCCGTGCCGCCGGCCGCCCTCAGCTCCTCGGCGGTCCTTTCGAGGGTAACCCTGTTCCTGGAGGCCAGAACGATCTTCGCTCCCTCCCTGGAGTAGGTCTTCGCTATTCCCTTGCCTATGCCGGTGCCCGCGCCGGTAATGATGGCAACCTTTCCTTCCAGTAAGCTCATCAGGTTCTCCTTCTATCAAACGTTGGTGACCACCCTTAATATGGGTGAAGATGGTAGGCTCCACGAAGTAAACAAATTAGCTGAGATAATGTCAAGCAGCGGCGGAGATTTGTGGATTCCCTGGAGACCCTTGACAATACCGTCGCACCGGGCATACTACTTCTTCGACGCCCAGGGGCTTTGCAGACCAGGTTCAGCTTTACGCGACAGAGAATTACCGGACTCAATAGGATGGAGGCAGACCCTCCGTCCCCGACAGGCATTCGGCTGGAGGTCAAATATGCCGGGACCATTGGATGGCATAAAGATGCTGGAATTCACGGAGATCATCGCAGGACCTTTCGGGGGCATGCTGCTCGGTGACATGGGCGCGGATATCATAAAGATCGAGCCTCCCTGGGGAGAGCCCTGGCGTTTTGCCCAGCCGTTCATCCCCGGCGAGAGCAAGACCTACATAGGCCTCAACCGAAACAAGCGGAGCCTGCCTCTGGACCTCACCAAGCCGGAGGCTCGGGAGATCGTACACAAGCTCGTTGAGACTACCGATGTCGTCATGATCAACTCCAGGCCAGACGTGCCGTACAACCTTGGAATCGACTACGAGACTCTGTCGGCGATAAACCCGAGGCTCATTTACTGCGAAAACACGGCTTTCGGCAGGAAGGGCCCCCACAATTATCGGCCCGGATACGACATCATCGTGCAGGCCATGTCAGGTCTAATGGCGTCCGAGGGCAAGGTAGTCGACGGAGTCCCGCAGCAGATCCAATCGACTGCCATAGCCGATTTTGCAACGGGCATCGCCATCGCCTGGGCCGTATGCGGCGCCTTATACAGCCGCGAAAAGAACGGCAAGGGCCAGAAGATAGAGACCACGCTGCTCGGCACGGCGCTGGCGGTGCAGACGAGCAAGTTCATGCAGGTGGCCGCAATTGACGATGAGCCTCGGAGAGACTTCCTGAGGGACCTCGAGGAGCAACGAAGCGCGGGAGTTGGCTACGAAAAAATTCACGAGGATTACTCGGGGCAAAATAGCCCCCTTAGAGCACTCAGGTTGGGCAACATCTATTACAGGACTTACCAGGCGAAGGACGGCGTGCTGGCCGTGGGCTGCCTTAGCGACCCCCTCCGCAAGAAGCTCTGCGATGTGCTGGAGCTCGAAGATATCCGCTTCGAGCCGGACTACGACCCACAGACCGAGAGGGCCAAGGAGTTCGGTGACGCGCTAATCCTAAAGGCGGAGGCCAGGTTCCTGCTGAAAAGCGTCAACGAGTGGCTGGCCGTCTTGGACGGCGTGGGTGTTCCCGCCGGACCCGTCCGCTTCATAGAGGAGCTGGTGGACGACGAGCAGGTGCTGGCAAACGACCTCGTCGTAAGCCTGAAACATAGCCTGGCGGGCGACCTAAAGATGGTAGGGCCTCTGTTGAAGATGAGCGAGACGCCGTTGGAGGCAAGGATGGCTTCCCCCGCCCTGGGCGAGCATACGGACTCGATTCTCGGGGAGCTGGATTACAGCCCCGAGGAGATAGCTCGACTGAAGGAGGCTGGAGTGACTCTCTAATTTCCCTGGAGTCACTCGAACGCAAAAAGTCACATACGGTCGGCTTTTAGGGGCCATTATTTGGTTGAAAGAGATCATGCAGGGTTTTATAATTAATAGTCGGGCTAAAGTTCATTAAGTGGGCGGCTAGACGCCTTCAAGTACCCTCGGTCCCTTAGGAGGTAATCACAGAGGAGTATGACCTATATAATCGTGGAGCCTTGCGTGGACTTAAAGGATGGAGCCTGCGTGGACGTCTGTCCCGTGGACTGCATCTACACTACGGACGATGATAACCAGTATTACATTAATCCGGACGAGTGTATTGACTGCGCAGCGTGTGAGCCGGTCTGCCCTGTAGTTGCCATCTTCGCGGAGGATGACACGCCCGAGGACCAGAGAAAATACATCGACATCAACTACGAATATTTTGGAGTTTCTCGGTAGTCGAGAACGCTGAAAAGACCATCGGCTCGTAGAGGACCCTAACGTTGGCGGAACTCTGGATGCCGATTACGAAGCTGTAGATTCATGGGCCCGGGCGAACTGAAGTAGTCCGGGCCCTGCTTTTGCCCTATCATAGTCAGGTCTCAGAAAGTCATCACCGAACGCAGGAGGACCGAGGATGGTCATCATAGAGTCCACTCCAGAATTCGTATCTAACGTTTACCGGAAGATGGAAAGTAATCTCGAGGTCGTCAGGCGCACTCTGGGACGGCCTATGGGGCTTGCAGACAAGGTCCTCCTCTCCCATCTGGACGACCCCAACACGACGGACCTGACCCCGGGCGAGAGCTACATAAACCTGCGGCCCGACCGTGTGTTACTCCAGGACGTTCTTGGCCAGACGGGCATGCTGCAGTTCATGCAGACGAAGATGGACAGGATTGCCGTGGCGACGACGATCCACTGCGATCACCTGATTCAGGCGCGGGAGGACGGAGTATCAGACCTTCGAGAGTCCCTCGCAGAGAATAGCGAGGTATACGATTTCTTGCGTTCGGCGGCGGCCAAGTTCGGGGCCGGTTTCTGGGGACCCGGCGCGGGGATAATCCACCAGGTGGCCCTCGAAAACTACGCCTTCCCCGGCGAGCTCATGATCGGCACGGACTCACACACCCCAAACGCCGGCGGTCTCGGCGCATGCTCGGTCGGAGTCGGAGGCGCGGATGCCGTGGAGGTCATGGCAGGTCTGCCTTGGGAGGTCCTCTATCCAAAGCACATCGCCATATTTCTCACGGGCGAGATAAGCGGATGGACTGCGCCGAAAGACGTTATTCTTTTCGTGGCGGGACATCTGACGGTGTCGGGCGCCACCAACGCCATCGTGGAGTACATAGGGCCCGGAGCCCGGACGATTAGCGCCACCGGCAAGGCCACGATCACAAACATGGGCGCCGAGCTGGGCGCGACCACCTCGATGTTTCCTTATGACGAGCGCATGGGCAGGTATCTCCGGGCGACGGGCAGGGGCGACCTGGTCCCGCTGGCCGAGCGCTACATCCATCTGCTCGCACCCGACGAAGAGGTGGAGGCGGACCCCGGCAAGTATTATGACTTCTCGACCTTAGCAGGTTGGAGCCTCACATGGTCGGTCCTCATTCCCCGGACAGGGCGCGGCCGATATCCCAGATGGCGGCGGAGGTGGCCGACCCGGCAAACGAGTTCGTCGACGAGATCTCCTCGGCCCTTATCGGGAGCTGCACGAACTCTTCGTACGAGGACATGAGCAGGGCGGCCGATATTGCGGAGCAGGCCTCGGCCCATGGTCTCGGAAGCGCGATGCCCTTCATGGTAACTCCGGGGTCGGAGAAGGTCCGAGCGACCATCGAGCGCGACGGCCAGATGGCCTCGCTTGCAAGGATCGACGGCACGGTGCTGGCCAACGCCTGCGGGCCCTGCATAGGACAGTGGAGAAGGTCCCAGGAGGTCTCTGGTAAGCCAAACACGATCGTTACGTCGTACAATCGCAACTTCCCCAGGCGAAACGACGGCCAGCCCACCACCATGAACTTCATCGGTAGCCCCGAGATCGTCACCGCGCTGGCGATCGCCGGACGGCTCTCCTTTAATCCCCTTATCGATGAGCTCCAGGCGGCCGACGGCACGTCCTTCAAGCTCGATCCCCCGAAGACCGCACCGGACGTTCCGTCGCAGGGCTTCGAAGAGGGCCGGTCGGACTACATAGCTCCTCCCGACGACGGCCGCGGCGTTGAGCTCAGTGTCGACCCCAACAGCGAACGCATTCAGCTCATGCAGCCCTGGCCCGCCTGGGACGGCAACGACTTCAACGATATGCCCGTCCTCATGAAGACCAAGGGCAAGACGACGACCGACCACATCTCGCCTGCGGGGCCCTGGCTTCGGTATCGGGGACACCTGGACAAGTTCAGCGACA
>JADFKI010000178.1 GCA_022565015.1 Chloroflexota bacterium | reverse complement strand
AGGAGAATCAACGCGTATGACTTGCGTCGCACGGCCTCGGTCAGCTGGCCGCCATCGTCGTAGCCGATGTAACCCGGAGGCGCACCCACGAGCCTCGCCACGGAGTGGCGCTCCATGAACTCAGACATGTCGATGCGAATCACCGCATCCTCGGAGCCGAACATGAACTCGGCGAGCTTCTGGACCATGTAAGTCTTTCCGACTCCGGTGGGGCCGAGGGACAGGAACACGCCGGTCGGGCGTTTCGGGTTTTTCAGGCCCGCACGTGACCGCCTAACCGCCTTGGACATGAGGGTTATGGCCTCGTCCTGACCTATGACTTTCTCGTGGAGGACCTGTTCCATGTTCACCAGACGTTCAGTCTCGGTGGTCGCAAGCCTGGTGACGGGAATACCTGTCCACATGCTAACCACTTCGGCTATGTCTTCTTCGTCGACGCTGGGTTTATCGTCGCCCCTCTCAGATTCCCAGCCCTTCTCCAGATCGCTCAGCTTCTCCGACAGACTCACTTCGCGGTCGCGCAGCTCTGCGGCGTACTCGTACTGGCGGCCCGAGATGGCCTCGTCCTTCTCCTTGCGGACGCTATCGAGCATCTTGGTCGCTTCAGTGATGGACAGAGGAGCGGTGGTGTAGTTGATCCGAACCTTGGACGCCGCCTCATCGATCAAGTCGATGGCCTTGTCGGGCAGGAATCGGTCTGCGATGAAGCGGGCGGCCATGCTCGCTGCGGTGCGAAGGGCTTCGTCGCTTATGTCCAGTTGATGGTGTTCTTCGTAGCGCCCCTTGATGCCGCGCAGGATATCTATGGTCTCCTCCACGGTGGGTTCTTCCACGCGGACCGGCTGGAACCTGCGCTCCAGGGCCGGGTCTCGCTCGACGTATTTGCGATAGTCGTCGAGGGTGGTGGCGCCGATAGTCTGCAGCTCGCCTCTGGCAAGGGAAGGCTTGAGTATGTTGGCGGCATCGACCGCGCCTTCCGCGGCACCCGCGCCGACCATCGTGTGTATCTCATCGATAAACAGCACGCAGTTGCCGGAGGCGCGAATCTCGTCAATGACCTTCTTCAGTCGCTCCTCGAACTCACCCCTGTACTTCGTGCCGGCGACTAGCGCGCCCATGTCGAGTGTCACGAGGCGCTTTCCCTGAAGGGTGCTCGGCACGTCGCCGCTGGCGATGCGCTGGGCAAGGGCCTCTACGATAGCCGTCTTTCCGACGCCCGGCTCCCCGATGAGGACGGGATTGTTTTTGGTGCGGCGGCTCAGGATCTGGGTGACGCGCTGGATCTCCTTGCTGCGGCCCACGGTCGGGTCGAGCTTTCCGGCGCGCGCCGCCGCCGTGAGGTCGATACCGAGCTGGTCCAGCGTCGGGGTCTTGGTCTGGGTGCGACCGCTGCCGCTCCCTTGCGACTGCTGCTGCGATTGGGTAGAGAGGATTCTGCTGGCCTCACCCCGGACCTTGTCCAGGTTCACGCCAAGGCTCTCCAATACGCCCGCCGCAACTCCTTCGCCCTCTCGCATGAGGCCGATTAACAGGTGCTCGGTGCCGATATAGTGATGGTTGAGGCGGCGAGCCTCGTCCACCGCAAGCTCAATTACCTTCTTGGCACGGGGAGTGAGCCCGATCTCGCCTGGGGCAGTTCGCTCACCTCGCCCGATAATAAATTCAACTGCTGAACGCACCTTGTGCAATTCCACGCCCAGATTGGACAGTACCCTTGCGGCGATACCGTCCGTCTCTCGGACTAGGCCGAGAAGAATGTGCTCCGTCCCTATATAGTTGTGATTGAACCGCTGCGCCTCTTCTTGCGCAAGGGACAATACTCTTCTAGCTCTCTCTGAGAACTTCTCAAACCTACTTGCCATCTAACATTTCTCCTACAAAGGAGTATTCTACAGGTGCAGGCGATGAGCTACCACTTAGTAGTCTTCTTCTTCCGCCGCCTGCTTGAGACTTAACCCCAGCCGTCGTCTTTCAGGTTCGATCCGAATGATTTTTAGCTGAACCTCCTCCCCTTCCTGGACGACTTCTCTAGGGTGGTTGATCACTCGGGATGTTAGCTCTGATATATGTATCAGGCCTTCTATGTTTCCTTCAACGCGTGCGAAGGCCCCAAAGTTAGTGAGTTTCGTGACTCTCGCGTCTACGAGATCGCCTACGCTATATCGCTCGTGGATCGTGTCCCACGGCTCCGGCTGCAAACGCCTGAGGCTGAGGGCGATCTTCTTGTTTTCCGTATCGACCCTGAGCACAAAGACATCTAGCTCCTGGCCGATCTTTACGATATCCTCCGGCTTGTCCACGGGCGCCCACGACAACTCTGATATATGTATCAGGCCGTCGGCGCCGCCCAGGTCGACGAAGGCGCCGAAATTGCTGATGCCCGTTACCTTGCCCCGCCTTGTCTCACCTTCCGTTAGCTCCTCCACCAGCCGGGCCTTCTGTGCGTCGCGCCACTCCTGCACCGCCTGACGCTCAGAAAAGATAGCTCTGTTACGGCTGCGGTTGACCTCCAAGATCTTGAGCTTCAGGTCCTTCCCGATAGACTGTTCCGCGAGGTCTACTTCGGGTTCTGGCTCTGGGCTTTCAGCTTTGGGTTCTGGGGTTTCAGCTTTGGGTTCTGAGGTTTCAGTTTCGGGTTCTGGGCTTTCCTCGGATTCCTCCGAAGCGGCGGGCTCAGCTTCCTGCGTATCCGCAGGGGGCTCTGCTGTCTCCGCAGGGGGTCTTACCTTCGTCTCAGTGGAAGTGTCCCTGAATATGTCCCTGGACACGCTGACCAGCTGAGACATGGGGACGAACCCCTGGACCTTGTAGACCTCCACAATGGCGCCGCCGCGGTTGAAGCCGATGATCTTTCCCTCCACAGTCTCGCCGGCTTCCAGCGACTTCTCCAGGTCCCGCCAACCCGTTTCTCCCAATGCCCGATCGATGGACAGAATGGCGGACTGCTCTGCCGACTCGGGCCTAATGACATAGGTTACGACTTCGTCGCCCACACCGAGACTATCAAATTCGGTCTGGTCGAGTGTCCTCATCTCTCTCGTAGGTACGATTCCTTCGGCCTTGTGGCCGATGTTGACGAGGATACCTTCCGAATCCACGCGCATGACGATGCCCTCGACGATGTCGCCCCTGCGCAAGGGCTTCAAGGGCTCCATCGAATCCAGAAGCTCTCCCATGTCCTGCATGGCCTGGGTTTCCTCTGGCGGCGAGTCAGATGTCACGACAGCTGCGGCTTTCCTCGAAGCGGTTCCAATACCTATATTATAGGTATATCGGCCTACCCTGTAAAGTCATAAACATGGGCTTCCCATGGAGTTGAACAGCCAAACCGGAGCGGGCGATTTCGCCAAAAGGTTATCGACTGTTCCATATCCAGGTTAGATGAGAATAGTTCCAATGGGATCTGTCGGTGATTTATCGGACACTATGCGAATAGAACGCACCTTAAAACCCCAGGCAACGGGCAGAGGATACGCCCGATAGAGCGCTTAGGCAAGGGAGTGGCGGGTCATAATTCGGAATTTAATTTCCGGAAACAAAAAGCCCCCTGGCAGTGACCTATTTTCCCACGCCGTTACCAACGCAGTATCGTCGGCGCTGAGGCGTTTCACTTCCGTGTTCGGGATGGAAACGGGTGGGTCCGCCTCGCTAAAACCACCAAAGGACTTTATTGACATGTTAACGGCGTTATGGCCTCGTGACTAATAGCCATCCGGCCACCGCCACCAGAATTATAGCCAAGCGTCTGGTGGGGTGTCAACGGATTTCCAGATATCCGACGCTTCGTATACTCGGATTGACCGCCCGCACGAAGCTGCACAAAGCGGGGCACTTGCGCTAATCACGGGCCGTAATCCCAAGGTCTCTATTCCTGCTTTAGGCGCGTGCCCACATACTTTTTATATTGACCCCACAGTGAAGCCGGTGTTAGCATGGTTGAAGACTTAATTCCAATAATTGCAGGAAAAGCAACAAATTTCCTGGAGGTGTGACGTGGCGAGTCCTCCCATTATCGAAGTGACGGCTGTTGCCGCTGAGAAGCTCAGTGATATCCTCAAGGAGCAGGGCGAAGGCGAGGCCTTGCTTCGCATGATGGTAGTGCCCGGCCCCAACGGGGGCTTCCAGTACATGCTTGGCCTGGAGAAGGAAGCCAAAGAGGACGATTACATAATTGAAACCGACACTGTGCAGGTGCTGGTCGACCAGGAGAGCGCTCCTCTGATAGAAGGCGCGAAGATCGACTATATCGACGGCCTGATGCGAAGCGGCTTCGTTATCAGCAACCCGAACTTCCAGGGCGGTGGCGGTGGTTGCGCTTGCGGCGGTGGAGGATGCGGTTGCGGCGGCGGAGCAGCGGCGTCCGTACCTGAAGCCGGCGTTGAAGGGGGCTGTGGCAGCGGAGCTTGCGGTTGCGGAGCAGCTGCTGCGCCAGCGCAGGAAGCGAGCGTCGCAGGGGGCTGTGCGTGCGGCGGCGGCGGATGCGGCGACCCGGGTTGCGGTGGGCACTAGGCCCTAATTACCCTCAGACTTAGGTCATCAAGAGCGGGATGGAGCAAAATCCGTCCCGCTTATTTTTTATCCCTGCGGCCCGTATCGGCCGGTCTCTGCGAACCCCCCGGAGTGGTATAATGCGTGAGATGAATTCGTCAACCAGTTCAGTGCCATAGAGTGCTTTTTCGTTCCTTCTCTGAGTTTCAGCAGAGCCCTCTTAATGCCCTCATAACCATACTGGCGTTCTCCATTGCACTAATCATCGGAATCACGGTCCACGAGTTCAGCCACGCGATCTCTGCATATCGATTGGGCGACCCGACGGCGAAGAACCTGGGAAGGGTGACGCTGGACCCCAGAGCCCATCTGGACCGCGTAGGCACCCTGTTGATATTCTTGGCCGGCTTTGGCTGGGGAAAGCCAACGCCCGTAGACCCCCGATACTTCAAGGGAAATGGGCAAACGGGCATGGCGCTTGTGTCGATCGCGGGCCCAATATCCAACCTCATGGTGGCGGGTTTGCTCGCGATAACCGTTCACGCCGGAGTTTTCGATTCCCCGCTGATCAGAACGGGACTCATGGGCTTCCTGCCTTTCAGTTTCGCCAGCGGTAGTTTCGGCATTGGGCCCTTGGAATACTTCGTCGGGTCTCTTATAACGTGGAACTTTCTGCTTGCCGCGTTTAACTTGATTCCCATCGCGCCGCTGGACGGGTTCAAGATTGTTCTCGGGGTGTTGCCTCGGCGGCAGGCGATATCCTGGGCTCGCTTAGAACAGTACGGACCTGCGATTCTCATGGTTGTAATCATGTTGCAAATCGCCCCATTCGGGGGCATATTGGGGAACCTGGCTATATTGAGCAGAATAATCAACCCGCTGATATCCTTTTTCTCGTATGTGCTACTCGGCTGGTGATAGCCGGCATCCCAAATATGTTAAAATCTGAAAAAATTCTCAAGAGGCTGTTCGGGCGGCTGGATTCAGGAGGCGTGAGTTGGAGAGAATAACCATTATCGGAATGGGCCCGATCGGAGTATCTATTGGCCTGGCCCTTATGAAAGCGAAGCTGAAGACGACCGAAATAATAGGCAGCTCAGGCGATAAGGAGGCGCTGGCTACGGCGTCCAAGATCGGCGCGATGGACCATGCCGATTCGAATCTACGGTCGGCTGTACGCGGCGCGTCGCTGATCGTGCTGGACCTGCCACTCTCTCAAACGAAGGAGATATTGGACGCGATCGCGCCGATTGTGGAGAGCGACGCCGTAATTACGGACACGGGCACCACCAAGGTCCGGATCGCCGAGTGGGCGGAGGATGTGCTTCCGAACGGTGTAAGCTACGTCGGCGGCCATCCTCTCATAAAAAGGAGCCTGAACGGCATGGAAGACTCGGCCGCGGAGCTCTTCCAGGGTGTGGAATATCCCATAATGCCCTCGAAATCCGCCACCAAGGATAGCGTAAAGACCGTCGTCGGCATGGTGGAGCTGCTGGGCGCAAAGCCCCTGTTCCTCGATCCTCACGAACATGACAGCTACTCGATAGCCATGGAGGTGTTGCCGATCGTACTTTCTTCGGCTCTGGTGACGTCTACCGCAGGCAGCCCTTCCTGGAGGGAGATGCACCGGTTGGGCGCCTCCGAGTATGAGCACTTCACGAAGCTGGCCAACAGCGACCCTCTCGATAACGAGGCCGAATGTATAGCGAACGCGGAGCCGCTGGTCCACTGGATCGATGAGTACATCGCGGCCCTTTACGAGTTCCGCAAAAAGATTGCCGATAAGGAAGAGGACCTATTCGAGCTCTTCATAAACGCCTGGGAGGAAAGGGCCAAATGGGAGTTCGACGCCGTCATCCCAGACGACTCTCAGAAGCTTCCCAGCGCGAACCAGTCCCTGGCCTCGGCCTTCCTGGGCGAAAGATTGCTCAACAGGTACAAGCAGATGACGGGCGGCAACGAGAAAAAGAGCAAGAGCTGGGAATATCGGAGACGTGACGGCTAGCTATGGATGAGATGGTCCGTTCTCCCAGGGCGGTCGAAGCTGTCGTAACGCCTCCGGGCGACAAGTCCATTTCCCACCGCGCCGCTCTGCTGAACTCGATTGCCGATGGAAACGCCCACGTGTCCAACTTCTGTGTCGGTGACGACAGGGCCTCCATGTTGCGATGCCTTAGAGGACTCGGAGCGAGAATTCGGAAGCACGCGAACTGTGATATTTCAGGGTCCGACGAGTGCTTCGAAATCCGGGGCGTGGGCCTCGACGGTCTGAGCGAGCCGGGGACCGCCCTGAACGCCGGCAACAGCGGGACGACCATGAGGCTCGTCACGGGCCTTCTCGCCGCCCAACCCTTCTTCAGCGTGATCACCGGCGACCGCTCGCTGCGAAACCGCCCCATGAAGCGGATCGCGACGCCGTTGACCAGCATGGGCGCCAGGATATCCGGTAGAAGGGAAGGCTCCCTTGCCCCGCTGGCAGTCAATGGCGGCAACCTGCACGGCATTGACTACGAGATGCCGGTTGCCAGCGCCCAGCTGAAATCCAGCATCTTGATCGCCGGACTGTATGCCAAGGGGCAGACGACGGTACGCCAGCCGGCGCTATCCCGCGACCACACCGAACGCATGATGGGGGCCATGGGCGCGGACGTCGTAACCGAAGGTCTGAACGTAACGGTAAGGCCGTCCAGGCTGAAGTCCATTAACGTGAACGTTCCCTGCGACATCAGCGGGGCCTCGTTCTGGATGGTCGCGGGTTGCTGCCACCCCAATGCTCGTGTTCGCGTCAAGAGCGTCGGAATAAACCCGTCTCGCGCCGGTGTACTGGAAGTGCTTCAGTCAATGGGCGCCAACGTCAGGCTTGAAAACGTCGTAGAGGAAGGCGGCGAACCCTCCGCCGATATCGTTGCGGAGTCCAGCGACCTCGTTGGCGTCGAGCTTTCGGGAGATATCATCCCCCGCATCATTGACGAGATTCCCGTGCTGGCTCTTGCCGCGTGCTTCGCCAGGGGCACGACCGTCATCCGAGACGCGAGCGAGCTGAGGGTAAAGGAGTCCGACCGCATCAGCGCCACGGTAGATGGTCTTCGTAGGCTGGGCGCAAACATAGAGGAGACGGACGACGGCATGATCATCAAGGGCGGCGCAAAGCTTCGCGGCGCCGTGTGCGACGGGTTCGGAGACCACCGCATCGCCATGACTATGGGCATCGCCGGGCTCGTGGCGGACGGCGAAACGACGGTAATCGGAGCCGAGGCCGCATCCGTATCGTATCCCGAATTCTGGGACACGCTTCGCGGTATTCAAGACGGTTAAGCTCTTGGAGGGACTTTAGTTGGCCCAGGGGTGCGACATGGCTGGCCCTCTACTGATCGTGTTGTCCGGCCCTTCCGGCGTCGGCAAGGACGCCGTCCTCTCCCGCATGCGCGAGCTATCCCGACCGTACCATTTCACCGTTACGGCGACTACCCGCCCCAGGCGCGCCAACGAGCGCGACGGTTTTCACTACAGCTTTCTCTCAAAGGCGGCCTT
>JADFKI010000177.1 GCA_022565015.1 Chloroflexota bacterium | reverse complement strand
CTGGCGGTTGCTCCTGCCGGCGGCGATGAGCCGAATCACCTCGACCTCCCGCTCCGTCAGGCCGTCAGGATACGCGGGCGGTGTGGTCGGCCGCGCTTCTAGTTCTTCTCGTAAGGCGGTCACCCTCTCCATGAGTGGCCGCATCCCAAGTTCAGTGGAGATAGACAGCGCCTCTTCCAGCAAAAACACGGCTTTTTGCTTTTCAACTTCCGTTCGTGCTGAGCCTGTTGAAGCATCTAGCAACATCTGAGCGTAGTCGTAGCAGCTCCACGCGAGCTCCGGCCGGTAGCCAGCCTTGCGACAAAATGCCAGCGCGTCCTCGAAGTGACCGACCGCAGTTTCGGCCTCGCCCATCGTTTGGGCGAGGAGACCTAAGAGACGATCGTAGCTGATAAGGGCAAGCTCTTGAATACCCCGCCGCGACTCCAGAAAGAAGTAATGCTCTTTGGCAGACTCTGCGTCACTGAGCTGAATCGCGATTAGCGCAAGTCCTGCCTTGATCCGATTGATCTCAATACTTGGTATATACGGCGGTAATAGGGTCTCTCTCGCCACTGATTCAGCCGCATCCAACAGTTCCGTGGTGGCCGTAACTCTGGCGAACAAGGGTATTGTCGCTACTGCATATGAGTATTCAAATCCTCCACCAACTGGGACGTTGGGCACTAATTCTAGAATTTGTCTAATATACTCACTGCTCTCCTCAAGGTTGCCCACTTGGAGGTTCAGTAAAGCGGCATCGGCAAGGGTAGGAGCGTCTTTCGGTAACTCGATAAGGGCACGGGCGACAAACTCTTGAGCAGCCTTCCACTCGCCTTTGAGGATGGCCCCCTCGGCGTTGCGTCTCAGCATCATGACCAGCCAGCCACTATTATGCAAGCGCTCCGCGGCTTCTAGACCTGCAGTTGCATGTATCTGTGCCGCATTGCCATCCCCCAAACTTAGCAGGGCGTGGGTACACATACTACTTGCACGCACCAGCGCGTCAAGCTCACCAAGAGTTTGGGCCAACTCGATTACCGGAAGAATCTTCTCTATTGCTTCCCTAAAGTGTCCCTGAATCCAGCGCATTTGAGCAATATGAACGAGAGCGCTAACCTCCAGAACTCGGTCTCCTTGGCGACGGGCAATCTCCACGGCTCGGTCAAGGTTCTCCTGAGCGCCTTCATAGTCTTTGTTCTCCCATGACACGGCTGCCCCATATCGAGACAGAATATACCCAGCTTCGAGGGAGTCAGGCGACACCAAATCCAGAGCGCGAGCGGCCATATCGGCGTTGCCTGATGAGGAATACAGAAACCCATGAGGGTGCGTCGCGACCGCCACCGCATTTTCGGTGTCCCCCAGGTCAACAAACGCATCGAATGCATGCCTGAGGGAATTAATTGCTTGTTGAGCTTGGGCCATCGCAACTGTCGCCACCTGCGCCCGTCCAAGGCCGAAGAATATAGTCGCCATCTCGGCGTCCACACTTTGGTCCTCTTTGGCCGCCATCGCCCGTTCAAAATGTCCTAACGCATCCTCATAAGCAGACGCAGCGAGTGCTCGTTCTCCGGCTATCTTTGAGTATTCGATAAGCTTCTCAGAACCGAGCGCCATCTCTGCCTCGCCAAAGTGGTAGGCTAGCTCGGAAGCGTGTGATTCCAAATCGGCGGCATACAGTTTCTCGAGCGTATCGGCGATGCGGGCGTGTAGCCTCACTCTTCTCGTGGTGGAAAGCTCGTCGCGCAGGGTGCGCTGGACAAGTGCGTGGGAGAACTGGTAGGGGCCTGCCCTCTCTGGCGGTTCCTCGATTACGCGCGCAATCAGCGCCTCATCCAAGGCATCCACCAAACCATCTTCAGAGATATTCTCAACCAGGCTCGACAAATGCTCATATGCGAACTCTCGGCCAATAACCGAGGCAATGGTCAGCACACGGTTACAGTCCTCGGAGAGTCCGTTAAGGCGCCTGCCTATTACCTCTCGTATGCCCTCGGGTATTCTTCCGCTCCATTTTCCTTCCTCTTCCGATATCAGTCGCACCATCTCCTCCACGAACAAGGGATTGCCCTCGCTGCGACTGTAGATGGCCTCCACGAGTTCGGGTCTTGTGACGATGTCCGATGCGGCCTCTATGAAAGCGCCGACATCCTCTTGGGTCAGCCCTCGTATTGAAATGCGGTGGAATGAGCGCTGCCTTGTTAGCTCTCCTAAGCTCAGCGTGAGCGGATGCCCTCTGGATAGGTCCACGTCTCTGTAGGTCGCAACGACCAACATGGGGATATCGGCGAGCTCCCGCGCCAAGAACTCCAGCAAAAGTAAGGACGGCCTATCGGACCAGTGTAGATCGTCCAGGACGATCACCAGTGGGTTTCCACCTGTCCGAGATAAGTTCCCCGACCCTGTCGGGGTCGGAGAGGAGGCGTTCTTCAGGAATGTAGTGACGGAGTCGAATAGACGAAAGCGGTTCGCCTCAGGCGAATCAAGGGTCGGCGACGCCTTGAGGTCAGGAAGCATCTGTTTAAGCTGTGGAACGATCTCAGCGATGTCTGCTGCCCCTGGCCCGAAAGCGGAAGTTATATCGTCCGATTCGGCCTGCTGAATGTAGGACCTGATCACTTGTACCCAGGGCCAATAAGGCGGTGCTCCTTGCTGGTCGTAACAGCGTCCCCAGAGCACCTGGGCGCCTCGCTGTTCAGCTATGGCAGCCAGTTCCTGGGCAATACGGGTCTTGCCTATCCCAGGCTCCCCAACCAGCATGACCATCTTTCCCATGCCGGCAAAGGCGTCGTCCAGCGCGGAGACTAGTTCGCCCAGCTCGCGTTGACGGCCCACGAAGTCGGCGCTCGTGGCGAAGTCGTTCGGTACTACTTCACCGGCGGAATCGTCAAGTTTATTGGCGCAGGAGTCGCAGAAGGTGGCGCCAGGTTGGTTCTCTCTTCCACAGCTGGGACACAACATTGCCGCAGACTCCTTCCATGATGCGCAGAGTTTAACAATGCCATGGCCCTCGGTCAAACACGGCTAAGACGGCGGAACAGTCATATCTTTGGGTGAGGCGGCGAATGAGGACGTGGGTTGCTCTAATAGGACTTGGTACAGGCCCGTGTCTTCCAGTTAGGCATGGGTGGACTGCGCCTCTGTACACCTCTGTGGGCTGAGGATATCCTAACTGACGATTCTTAAACTGTGACGGGAGGATTCTCATTCCCCTTACTTCGTACAGGCTCCGGGTCTTGACGAGCGCAGAGGCGTATATTTTTGGCTCCCGATGTCTGTAGGGGAATCTTGGAAGAGTGGATTAACCCCTTTGAATAGTGAGCTATGATAAAGTAGTTCGGATTCGCACGATGGGAAACTAGATGTCAAGAGGACTGGGTCTGAGGATCTGTATCGGCGCCCTTATCGTCGTGCTTTCTTTGGTCAGTCCCCTTTCCCGTGCCGAAGACCCATCCACGGCTTCCGCCTCTCAGGAAGATCCTACTGTCCTGCGCCTGAATCCGGGAGCTCCAATCTCAGACGGACTCCAATCATCTGACCGGGGCCTACCACGACCGCCTCCTCGTAGTCGGCTTGAAATCCAGGGACAACCCCTGGCGGGCGAGCCCAAGCCAGTTCCGGGAGCCGAACGACAATTCGGTCCCAGCCCTCGTTATTCTCTCCAGACCGACGTTTTTCCGGGCAACCCACCGATTGTTCCCCGCTGGGCATTGGAGCCGTGGGTCTGGGAAGACAACACCAACACCCAGACAAGCACGACGTCTCTTGTCGACGGGTATCTATCTCGCGACATACCCGTCGGCGCAGTGATAGTGGATAGTCCGTGGGAGACCCGCTACAACACCTTTGTCTGGGATTCTGGACGATATCCAGATCCCCAATCGATGATCGACGAATTCCATGCGCAGGGCGTCAGGGTAATACTCTGGATCACCGGCTTCGTAAACAACGACAGCCCCGACTACGATTTTGTGAAATCTCAGGGTTACGCCGTGGACGGCGGACAGGACTTCGACTGGTGGAAAGGGAGAGGTGTTCACATAGATTTCACCAACCCTCAGGCGAAGGCCTGGTGGCACACGAAGATGGACAACGTGCTGGATATGGGTATCGACGGCTGGAAGACCGACATGGGCGCCGATTTGCTGGGGGGCACCGTCAATACCTCCATCGGCCCCATGTCCAAACAGGACTTTAAGCAGTACTACTACGCCGACTTCCTCGACTACACCTTGAGCAAGAACCCCCAGGGCATCATCTTCGCGAGGCCCTATTCATGGCAAGGCGGCTTGGGCGCGCCCATATCAAAGCATAGCATCGGATGGACTGGCGACCATGAAGGGGAGTGGTTCGGCCTCAGGCAAGACCTTCGATTCTTGTATGACTCAGCGGAGGCTGGGTACGGCGCATTCGGACCGGAGATCGGAGGCTTCTGGGGCACAAAGCCAACAAAGAGGCTTCTGATTCGCTGGGCACAGCTCGGCGCCATGATGCCCCTCATGGAAAATGGAGGCTCAAATGGGGGCGAGACACATCACCCACCCTGGACCCACGACCTTGAGACCGAAGACATATATCGATACTTCGCCACCCTGCACGACGAGCTGGGCCCCTATATCTTCAGCTACAGCGTTGAGTCACATCTAAATGGAGGCTCCATCGTTCGAGATGCCGATAAGAACAGCTTCACGCATCGGCTGGGCGAGGAGATATTCGTCGCCCCGCTGACGACAGATTCCGACGAGAGATCGATAACCTTCCCATCCGATTCGGATTGGACCGACTTTTGGGACCAAGATACAGTCTATCTGGGCGGCACCACGATCAATTACATGACGTCCCTGGACCAATACCCTATCTTCATCAGGGCGGGCGCCATCATTCCCATGCGCGTCAGGAATTCGACGACTGGCAACGGCGACGAGACCTCGGAAGGCAAACAGACGGTCCTCATCTTTCCCAACGGCCAGTCGAATTTCATATACCACAAGCCACTGGGCGACGGCATTGAATACTCGGACGTCACTATCGACGTCGACCAGGCCCAAGGCAGTGTCACGGTCTCAGGTGGAGAGGAGGACTCGTACCTGCTGCGAATCAGGTGGCCCGATCCCCCGAATGTCGTCGAAGGATCAGATACATGGAGCTACGACCCCGCCAAGAAGCTCTTGGTTGTCGAACGGACCGGCCAAAGTTTTCAAATCAGCATCGATCCGCCTGTTCCAATCGGCTTAGTCCTCCCGGGTCGCATCGAGGCCGAAGACTACAATCCCGGGGGTGAGGGCGCGGGCTACCACGACACAACTGGTGGCAACAACGGCGGTTCGTATCGAAGCGACGATGTTGACATTGAGATCACAACGGACGCTGGCGACGGATTTAACGTTGGGTGGATAGAGGAAGGCGAGTGGCTGGCATTCGATGTGGATGTGGCCGATTCGGGGCCCTACGATATCACGGCCCGCGTCGCGTCTGCAGGCTCGGGAGGCAAGTCGTTGCACATCGAGATCGACGGCATTGACGTGACCGGGTCGATGGCCTTCCAACCAACTGGCGGCTGGCAGAACTGGACCGATGTCTCCGCGTTCGCGGTCGGTCTTGAGGCCGGTCCTCACGTGTTGCGCATCGTAATGGACAGCGGCTTATTCAATTTGAACTACGTTGACGTCGCCGTGGCCGAGCCACTCGACGGTGTATTCCAGAAGATCGTGCTCGACCCCAATGTCATTCAACCAATGAAGCTTTCCGTGGCGCCTGACGGGCGTGTCTTCTTCGTGGAGCGTGGAGGCGCCGTGAAAATATACAGGCCCGTGTTGAACAGCACGGTGACCGCAGGCGTCCTCTCTGTATCGACCGATAACGAGGACGGTGCCCTGGGCATCGTTCTGGACCCTTCATTTGAATCAAACCAGTGGGTGTACATTTTTTATTCTCCGTCAGAAACTTCAGTGCAGCACGTATCCCGCTTCACGATGGACGGGAACACGCTGGACCCGGCCTCGGAAGTTGTATTGTTGGAGATTCCAACTCAGCGGGAGCAGTGCTGCCATTCGGCTGGTTCGCTCCAGTTCGACTCGGTCGGCAACCTGTACATAAGCACCGGGGACAATACGAACCCGTTTGAGTCAGCCGGATTTGCGCCCATAGACGAGCGGACGAACAGGTCTCCTTGGGATGCCCAGAAGTCGTCTTCCAATACGGACGACCTGCGGGGCAAGATACTACGCATCACCCCGCAGCCGAACGGGCCGTTCGAGATACCGGCGGGCAACCTCTTCCCGCCGGACGGCTCTGGAGGGCGACCAGAGATATATCTGATGGGCTTTCGCAATCCATTCCGCTTCTCCATAGACTCGGAAACGGGCTGGCTCTACGTTGGAGACGTTGGACCAGACGCCCCCGCCGCCGATGCGGACAGGGGCCCTATCGGCTTGGACGAGTTCATCCAGGCCAGGGGCCCCGGCAACCACGGCTGGCCATACTGCATCGGCGACAACCAGCCATATGTAGACTACGACTTCGATACCGGCGATTCCGGCCTTGCTTTCGACTGCGATGCGCCTGTAAACAACTCACCCAACAACACGGGAAGCCATGACCTGCCAGCCGCCGTACCCGCTTGGATGTGGTATCCATATGTGCTGTCTTCCGAGTTTCCCGAACTAGGTGTGGGCGGCCGTACAGCCATGGGCGGTCCGGTGTATCACTACGACTCAAGCCTTGTTTCCGATATCAAGCTCCCTGAGACTTATGACGACTCTGTATTCATATACGAGTGGTCTCGCGACTGGATCAAGGAGCTGAAGCTTGATGCAGACGGCAACGTGCAGGAAATAAGGCCCTTTGTTTCGGGCATTCCACTGGCCCACCCTATAGACATGGAATTCGGGCCTGATGGTGCTGTTTACATGATCGAATGGGGTAATGGCTTTTCCGGAGAAGGTCCGGACACACAGATCATACGCATCGAATTCGTCAGATCCAACAGCAGTCCGGTAGCAGTCGCCAGTGGTGAACCGACGTCCGGGCTCGTACCGCTTCAAGTGAATTTCTCTAGCGTGGGCTCCTTTGATCCAGATGAGGGCGATGGCATCACTTACGAGTGGGACCTCGACCAAGACGGCACACCAGATTCCGAAGAGCCAAATCCGAGCTTTACTTATCAAGAGCCAGGAAACTATAACGCTCAGCTTAAAGTAACGGACTCGCACGGGTCTGAAGGATTCGCGAACGTTTTGATTTCAGCCGGTAATAGCTTACCGGTCGTTACGATCGAAGCGCCGTTGGAAGGGCAGTTCTTCGCCTGGGGTGACGAGATAGATTACGAGGTGATGGTGGTCGACGCAGAGGATGGAAGCACCACCGAAGGTCACATAGACTGCTCTCGCGTGTCGTTCCAGCCCGCGCTGGGCCACGATGACCACTCGCACAGGTTCAGCGAGCTCTTCGGCTGTGGCGGGTCTTTCGAGACGTTCTCCGACCATAGCGACGCGGACAACATTTTTTATGTAGTTGAAGCCTGGTACACGGATAACGGCGCCTCCGATGTCTCCTCTCTGACGGGTCGGAGTGTGTACGTCCTTCAGCCTTTTCGAAAGCAGGCCGAACACTTTTCGTCCGGCGAAGGCATCGGTATGGCCGCAACCAACGACACGAACGGGGGTGGGCAGGACATCACCTCCCTTACTCCTGGGGACTTCATCTCATATCACCCCATGAATCTCGAGGGCATAGACACGATCACGTATCGCGTCGCGTCTGGAGGCCCCGGCGGCGGCGTAGAAGTGCGTGTGGACTCTCCCTTCGGGCCAGTTATCAGCACTGTTGAGATAGCGCCCACAGGTGGATGGAACGTTTATTCAGACGTGACGGCGCCCGTCAGTGATCCGGGCGGCACCCACGAGCTGTTTTTCGTCTTTGTGAGTAACTCAGAGGGTGACAACCTGTTCAACCTTAATTGGATTGAATTCAGAAGCGTTCAACTGTCGCAAAACGAGCCGCCAATGGCTGAAAACGATAGCGGGCCGCCCTTCGAGACCGACGAAGACTCAACCATCAGCTTCACCCCCGGCGACTTG
>JADFKI010000176.1 GCA_022565015.1 Chloroflexota bacterium | reverse complement strand
TGGCTCCGGAAATCGGGACCCCAAACCTCTGGTAGCCCCAGCGTCCCAGGTCCTGCACGGTCGTGAGCATGCCCCCGTCGACTATCTCAAGGGTATAGATGCTCATGAAATAGAATCTCTTGATACCACGTAGTCGCCTGACTCAACCCTGCCCTGAATGTCCAGGTATTCTTCTTCGCCGGCCAGCGGAACGAAGCGAATGTAGTCGCCGGCCGCCAATAACGACGGAGGTTCCTTATTCTGGTCGAACATCTTCACCGGCGTACGGCCGATGAGCCTCCAACCGCCGGGGCTGGCGACGGGATACACCCCCGTCTGGCTTTCAGCGATTCCCACAGAGCCCGCCGGTATCTCGGTGCGGGGCGTCTGGAGTCTCGGCGTGTGCAGCTTCTCGGAAAGCCCGCCTAGATACGGAAACCCCGGGCTGAAACCCATCATGTAGATCAGGTAGTCGGCGCCGGTGTGAATATCGACGACTTCGTCCGTGGAGATGCCCGCGTTCCGGGCCACGAACTCCAGGTCGGGCCCGTGTTCCCCGCCGTACAGCGTTGGAATCCGGACTACCTGAGGGCTGTCCAACGAAGCTTCATTCAGATTCTTTTCGATGTTTTCCAGCTTTTCCAGGAGGCCGGAGTACGATATCGCCAACGGGTCATAGTATATGAGCAGCGACCGATAGGTCGGCATAAGGTCGTAGACACCTGCAACGGCGGCCGCATCGACTGCCACGGTGAGGTCTCGGACCCTGCGATTGGTCTCGGGGCTTATGTCGTCGCCAAGCTCGACTACGACGGCCTGGTCCCCTGCGGGAAGGAACAGCGGCTTATCGTACATCAGACCAGCTGACCCACCGGCACGATCTCCACGCCTGCGGCCTCGAGCTCCCTCTTCAAGGACTTGGCCATATCGACGGCGCCCGGCGTGTCGCCGTGGAGGCACAGGCTGTCGGCCCGCACTTCTATCTCATCGCCGTTTATGGCGGTGGCCTTGCCCTCCGTGACCATCTTCAGGCTACGCTCGACGACCTCTGAGGTGTCGTGTATCACCGAGCCCGCCTGAGACCTGGATACAAGCGTGCCGTCTGAGTTCAGCGCCCGATCGGCGAAGATCTCGCGAGCGACCCTCAGTCCCATGTCCTCGGCGATCTCGATCCACCGCGAGCCCGCCAGGGCGATAAGCACCATGTCGGGGTCGACGTCCAGTATGGCTTCGCAAATTGACCGGCCGAGCTCTTCGTCGTTCACGGCCATGTTGTACATGGCTCCGTGGGGCTTGACGTGTTGAAGCTTCTTCGTCTTGGTGAACGCCTGAAGAGCCCCTATCTGGTAAGTAAGATCGTTTTTCGCCTCCTCAGGGGTCACGTTCATGACGCGCCGACCGAAGCCGTTGAGGTCCGGGAAGCTTGGGTGCGCCCCTATAGCCACGCCGTGCTTCTCAGAGAGGTCTATGGTGTGCCTCATCCACATGGGGTCCCCCGCGTGAAAACCGCACGCTATATTCGCGGAGGTGATGTACTTGATGACCTCTTCGTCGAAGCCCATCTTATACATGCCGAAGCTCTCGCCCATATCGCAGTTGAAATCTATCTTACCGGCCATTTGACGTCTCCTTGGCTTAATCGGGACTTTGCACTAAAGAAGTTTCCTAAATTCGAGGGCATTCGAACGAGTTTATTATGGCGCCTTCGCTCCGCTGCATGAACACCTATCTCATCGTTCAAGGACTTTCTGCACATCACCCTGCAAACTCGACATGTAAAATGTCTGCCGACTACTGACCATTAGCTATACGCCTTCGCTTTGAGGCGCAATTGGAATGTACGCAGTCCAGCTTAGTGAGGGCCCGTCATCCCGGCGAAAGCCGGAATCCAGCCAGACTATCCCTTCATACAGGTCCCGCCAACCCCAACTACCTTTCTCGATCATCTCGACTTTCCACGCTCGCCTCCATCCCTTGATCGTCCTCTCCCTTGTGAAGGGGCAACTTCACCAACCCTCTGGATTCCGGCTTTCGCCGGAATGACGGGGGCTTGGGAGCACGGTCGAAGGACCGTAAGATGTCCAGATGAGGTTTTCGGATAGGCTCTTGATCGGGACGGCTCAATTATAAGTGCTGGCGGGCCGCTCCGCTACTTCCCCGAATGGATAGACCACCGGTCTGCTTCGAGTGCCGTCCCTCCGGTGCCTTAACGGCGTCTAGGATATATAGCTTGGTGGAAGGCGTTAGTGTACAATTTCATCCGGCTTCAATCCTGAGCAAAGTGAGCTGCGCCAACTTGGACCAGGACCTCATTGAGAAGGCGGCTGTATTGACCGGATTGGGCATCGGCACGGCATTCGGCCTGCTGGTAGTCCTTATGATTCTCGTCTTCATGGTCCGGCAGGTCAGCGAGCGCATCCTGGACCGTGGCAGCGCGAAGAGGGCTGCGGAGATTGCTGCGTCCGCGCAAGAGGCGCGAAACAAGGCACAGGCGGCGGTTGCCGCCGTTACCGCACTTCTTTCTCAGCGAGAGGCAACTCAAACCGGCCGTTAATAGTTAGTCCCTCCTTTAGGGCGCCCACTTCCGACGGCAAGAGCGTTACCCGGCTTGAACGAACTTCTGGACTTCCTGCGCTCCACGGGAATAGCAAACATAGATTGGCGCAACGGCATCATGCTGCTGTTGGCGCTGGCATTTATCTACCTCGCTATACGCAGAGAGATGGAGCCCTACGAGCTTCTCCCAATCGGCCTGGGCATCATCATAGCCAACCTGCCCCTTACCGGCCTCACCGATTTCGTTCAGGACTCCACGAAGTTTCAGGAATCGGGCGTGTTCGGCATCGTCTTTCACTTCGGCCTGTCGTTCTGGAACTTCCTGCCGCCGATAATATTTCTCGGCCTCGGAGCCATGACGGACTTCGGACCCCTAATCGCCAATCCCAAGACGCTGTTGCTGGGAGCGGCCGCGCAAGTAGGGATATTCGTAGCCTTCTGGGGAGCCCTTGCCGTAAACCTTATTCCCGGCTTGGGTCTGGACTTTACCCTGAAGCAGGCGGCGGCCATCGGCATCATCGGGGGCGCAGACGGCCCGACGACCATATTCCTTTCCGCCCAGCTGGCCCCGGAGCTTCTCGGCATAACAGCGGTTATCGCCTATTCCTACATGGCCTCGGTCGCCTTCATACAGCCGCCGCTCATGAAGCTGCTGACCACGAAGAAAGAGCGGTCCATAGAGATGAGGCCGCCCCGGGAGGTATCCCGGCGCGAAAAGCTCATGTTCCCCCTCCTCGCCATGATAATTATCATCCTGATTGTTCCCAGGTCCGCCCCGCTCATATCCATGTTCATGATAGGCAACCTGTTTCGCGAGAGCGGCGTGGTGCCCAGGCTGAGCAACGCGGCCTCCAACGAGCTCCTCAACATCGCCACGATCTTCCTGATGATTACCGTCGGAACGCAGCTTTCGGCGGAACGCGTCTTCTCCCTGGACACCATCGGCATCCTGGCCTTGGGGCTCATTGCCTTTGCAGCGGGAACGGCAAGTGGCCTGCTGTTCGCCAGGTTCATGAACCTCTTCCTGAGAGAAAAGATCAACCCTCTGATCGGCTCTGCCGGGGTCTCGGCGGTCCCCATGGCCGCCAGAATCAGCCATCATGTTGGGCAGGAGGCGAACCCAAGGACCTACCTACTTCCCCACGCGATCGGGCCGAACGTGGCCGGGGTGATAGGCTCGGCCGTCGTGGCCGGCATTTTTATCGCACTGCTTTAGGTGATTGAGACCGAGATGCCAGAGCGACTCAGAGTAAAGATCAAGGGAAAATGGTACGCCGTTGAGGTCGAAGATATCTCGGTCCGGCCCGTGATCGCCTTCGTGGACGGGGAGCGAGTCGAGGTAGACATCGAGTCGCTGACGGAGCAGACCGATGTATCCAAGGCAACCCCGCTCCAGGAGATCGAGACCGAGGTCGAGTATGCTGAAGACACGGCCAGGTCGCGTACCGGATTCATCATCCGCGCACCCATGCCCGGCGTCATCATCTCCGTATCTGTCAGTGAAGGCGACAAGATATCGGCGGGTGACGAGGTCTGCATCATGGAGGCGATGAAGATGCAGCAGATCATCAGGTCCGACCGCGCCGGCGCCGTACTCAAGATTCGAGTCACCAGGGACCAGCACGTCGCCGATGGTGCGGCCTTGATCGAATTGGGTTAAAGTGTAACAAGACGTCCATATGGAGGATTAGGCATGGAAGACCACGGCAAGCTGGCGATAGACGGCGGAGCTCCGCTCATTAGCGAGGCGATACCTTCGGGAGTATCGGGGCCCAGCATCGTTGGCGAGGAGGAGATTGCCGCGGTTACCGAGGTGCTGCGCAGCCAGAAGCTCTTCAGATATACAGAGGATAGCAACGCCGAGAAGTTCGAAAATGAGTCCGCTGAATTCGTCGGGACCGAATATGCCCTGATGGTCAACTCCGGCACCAGCGCGCTCATCTGCGCCCTGATTGGGGCGGGCGCAGGCCCCGGCGACGAGGTCATAGTTCCCGGCTACACCTACATCGCGACGGCGGCAGCCGTAATTGCAGCGGGCGCCGTGCCCGTAATAGCCGAGGTGGACACCTCGCTGGGTCTGGACCCGGTCGACGTCGAGAAGAAGATTACGCCTCATACCAGGGTGATCGTTGTCGTGCACATGAGGGGCGTCCCGGCTCGCATCGACGATCTCATGGCGGTCGCCCGCAAGCACGGGCTCAAGGTCGTCGAGGACTGCTGCCAGTGCGTCGGAGGCGAGTACAAGGGCAAACGCGTGGGCACATACGGAGACGTGGGCGCGTGGAGCCTCAACTACTACAAGACCATTAGCTCTGGCGAGGGCGGGCTTCTCTACACGAACGATCGGGACATCTACGAGCGCGCCGCACTGGCAGCCGACCCCGGTCTGCCAAGCTGGACCAAGGACACGAAGGACTCCGGCTGGCAGAACGAGCCGTTCCCCAGGCAGACCTATCGGCCCAGCGAGCTGCTGGCGGCCATGGCCAGGGTGCAGCTCGGCAAGATAGAGGACATCCTCAGCCATCAGCGCGCGCTCAAGAACGCCTTCCTGGACGCATTGGACGAGGGCAGGGGCTACATCCTGCAGCACGTCGACGACCCCGCCGGCGACACCGGAGTGTCGGCATCGGTGATCGCGCACACCAGGGAGCTGGCGAAGGGCTACTCCCTTGCGCTGCAAGCCGAAGGCGCGGAGGTCGCGACGATATACAACGACGGCTTCCCCGACAGGCACATCTACAGCTACTGGGACGGAATCCTGGAGAAGCGCTCGCCGCACCCGACGGGCTACCCGTGGAAGGACCCGGCCTACAAGGGCAACGTGGAATATTCGAAGGACATGTGCCCCCAGACGCTGGACCTGCTCGGACGCAGCATCCGGTTCGACTTCAACATGAACATGACCGTGGAGCACGCACGACAGCTTGCCGAGGCACTCAACAAGGTAGACGCCTCCCTCGGCGCTTGATCTTACGGCTCACCGTTTCAACGACCGCGAAATCAGCCGGCTGGTTTTTCCGCCGGCTTATAATGCAGAGCGAAGCGGTGCCTGGTCATTGGCTACTGTGCGAGAAACTTCAGGCACACCGGCATGGGGACGGTGGCTACCCCTCCCGTGGCTTTAAGCAACCCTGTCCCTCCGTCTATTCTGAACGTTACGATGGAGTCGGAGTCCTGATTGGCGGCAAGTAAGAACGCGCCCGTCGGGTCGATAGCGAAGTTTCTGGGAGTTCTTCCGCCCGTGGGCTCGTGGCCCAACAACGTCATTTTCCCGGAGCCCCCGTCTATCGAGTAGATCGCGATGCTGTCGTGCCCTCGATTTGAACCGTACAGAAATCTTCCCGATGGCGAGACGTGAATATCCGCACAGTGGCTCGTGCCTGAGAAGTCCTCCGGCAGCGTGGACAACGTCTGGATTTCGTCGAGCGCACCCAGTTCGGCGTCCAGCCCGAACGCCGTGACGGTGGAATCAAGCTCGTTGATAAGATAGGCCGTCTTGCCGTCTGGATGAAAGGCCAAATGTCTTGGACCTGCGCCGTCTCGTAGCTTCGCGAAGGGAGGGTCGTTTGGCGTTAGCTTTCCGTTGTCGGCGTCCAGACGATAGGTCATCACCTTGTCTATACCCAGGTCGGCGACATAGACATGCCCGCTGGAATCGTCGATGTTCACGGAATGGGCATGAGGTTCCCCCTGGCGGAGCGGGTCAACGCTGGAGCCTTCATGCTGCACGAAGTCTGTAGCCTCGCCAAGCGAACCATCGTAACGGATCGGCAAGACGCATACGCTGCCTCCGAGATAATTGGCCACCAACGCGAACCGACCCGTTGTGTCCACCGCGACGTGGCACGGTCCTGGACCACCCGTTGGGCGCTCGTTGATCTGGGTCAGCGCTCCGGCATCACCATCAATATCGTAGGCCGCTATGGCGCCCGACGACTGCCCTCTATACTCGGGGACTTCGCTGACGGCATAAAGATGCCTGCCATTCGGGTGAATCGCCAGGAACGTGGGATTTTCGATACCGGCGGCGTGCGAGATGTAGCTGAGCTCTCCCGTCTTCTCGTCCATGCGATAGACGTAGATGCCTTCGCTCTCGGTCCGCGTGTATGTTCCTACGTATACGAGCATATTCTCCATCCGGGGCGGCAACGACGCGCTGCAATTCGGACCGCCCATCTCTTCGATAACACCGACGCGAGTTTAGCAGCGGCCCGAATGAGGGTCAACAAACTGTAAAACCCCGCCGTTGCCAGAGACTCCGGACACAGGTTATATTTATTTGCACGCGCGGGCGGCCATGACTGCAATCAACCACTAACATGTTTATTAGGGGAGAAATAATGGCAACGGAGGCTGAGATCGAGACCGGCGTCAGATCTGCGCTGGAGAGGCTGGACATTACATATGAGTGGATCGAGATAGACCCCGGCTACGCCGATACGGCCCAGTTCTGCGAGCACTACGGCTACACCCTCGAGGAGAGCGGCAACACGATAATCGTCGCCTCCAAGCGCGGCGAAAAGAAGTTCTGCGCCTGCATCGTCAGCGGCGTCGACAGGCTGGACGTCAATAAGACCGTGCGTCGCCTCTTGGGGGTCTCGCGAGCCTCTTTCGCCTCTCCCGAGGAGACGGTGGCGTTGACGGGCATGCTTATAGGCGGCGTCACGCCCCTCGCCCTGCCGGGTGATCTGCCTATTTACGTCGACGAAAAGCTCAGGTCCCTGGGCACAATCATTCTGGGCTCGGGCAGCAGGTCCGCCAAGATCCAAATAGCCTTCGGCGAGCTCGCCAAGATACCCGGCGTTGAATTCATCGATGGCCTGTCCATGCCACCGAGAGAATAACGCGCGTGAAATCTTAAATGCATGAAGCGATTAGCAACCTTTGTAGAAAAGCCGGCGCGGTAGCTGATAGAGAAGCTTAAACAACCGCGACGTGAAATCAGAGACCAGGAGCACAAAAATCTAGTGCACGACGCTACATGCCATAGTAAAATAGAGGCTGTGCTTTAGCTGGGCACGCATCGTCGAAGTTACTGAGATTTCAGGAACATAGTTAGCCCACGCGTCTGATCGAGAAACGGCCTCTGAATTCGAGGTTGCGCTGTCTGATTCTGAGGCCGTGGTTGTCACATGGTGAGCAAAAGGTGAGCATTTCCGCTTTAGCGCACCTCACTTACGTCCGCTCCGCCTCAGTGTAGACTAAAAGCCAACGTAGCTCAGTCGGTAGAGCAGCGGTTTCGTAAGGCGCGCCAGATAAACCCCAGTTTCACCCACTATTTGCGCCACATCTAGTGTATTTGCCATACAATAACGCTAGATAGCACCCCGAGAATCGACCAAACCCACCGAATCTGCTTCTCTCTCCACACCCATAATACCCTTAATATTACCACGAATTACGTCTGGAATTGCGCGCAATTTATTTCGTTGCCATTTGGCGGGCTTTCAGACAAATAAAAAGACAGGCCATAGGCCTGCCCCGATCAATATCCATTTATTGGACCGGTGTTGAGTTC
>JADFKI010000175.1 GCA_022565015.1 Chloroflexota bacterium | reverse complement strand
AGCTGCCCGCCGGCGTGATGTCGCTGCAAGCCATGTAGTCGGGCCGCGACAGCAGATTCATACAATCCAGGCTATGCTGGCGCCACGCTGCCACGTTGTGCGGGGGCGCACCACGGTACCCGATTTTTAGATTCTCATCGATCAGAAGATCGCACAGGGCGTCTGCCACTGTAGTTCCAAGGTGAGTCGCCACATCGGGCAATGTCATCCCTTCGAGGTGGCTGTTTTTCGGCAGGTAAGTGAACACTACCTCGTCAAGAGCAACAGACATTTCGAACTCTTCGGTGAGAATTTCGCATATCTTCTGGCGTTCCGCCGGATCGTTGAGTTTTTTCAATATCGCTTCCGGACCGCCATCCTGAACGTAGCTCGGGAGGACGCTTACGGAGATCGAGCTGCCTGTCGGGTATGGGTATATGTCCAGGGTGCAGTCGACTCCCTCCGACTTTGCTTCGTCGACTGGCCCCAGCCTTTCTTCTATAGTCCCTGGCCTCTTGGGATCGGTTCTGAAGTGCGCAAGGTGAAGCTTCACCCCTGTCTGGCGGGCGATTTCCAGAGCCTCCAGCACGCCATCCCCACCAAACGCCCTGCTGGAGTTGGCCCTGCGAGGCTCGGCAACATAGATGCTGTCCATCTCCTTTACGGTCTTGCAGAGCTCGATAAACTCCTGAGTATCGCCCCAAGGGCCGGGGTAGTAGGCTCCTCCCGTAGAGAACCCGACTGCACCCTGCTCGATGCCCTCTCGTATTAAACGCTTGGCCTTTTGGATTGCATCCACATTCAAGGGCACATCGCGAAAACCCGCGACCTCAAGGCGTACAGTGCCCTGTGGCACTAGGTAGGCAGTGTTGATAGCCACCTTCTTATGGTAGTTGGCGCGAAATGCGGTGACGCTGCTCATGTCCAGGTCTTCGGGCGGCTCGCCGAGAATGCCGGCGAGGTACCGGCGGTTCATCTTGTAGTTTTCAGGGGACAGCGGAGCGTAGGACAGGCCGTCCTGGCCGAGGATCTCCGTGGTGATGCCCTGACGCAGGCCGTTGGCGTGCTGAGGGTCGATTAGCAGCGCGCCGTCGGAGTGGGCGTGGCTGTCGATGAAGCCTGGCGATACCGTGAGGCCCGTCGCGTCGATGACTCGCCGCGTCTCCGCCTGCGACAGGTCGCCGATCTCTTCGATCACCTCCCCAATGATGCCCACGTCTGCGCGGAAGCCATCAGAACCACTGCCGTCAACGACGGTCCCGCCAAGAATGACAACGTCGAACATCATACCCTCCGAATCTATTCCATAGCCTGATGAACCGCGCGAAGTATATCATAAGGCCGGCGGTCCATCACCGACGGCACCGTGTTGACACATTTGAGACGACTAAGTAGGGTTAATCTTAATGATTATGATCTAACGCCGGTTGGCTCAGCGTGGAGGCTTGGACAAATGCTAACGAAATATTTACACGCTGCAATGTGCAAGGCATCGTACGAGATCCTTACAGATGGGTCGGTATACGGTGAGATACCTGGATTCGCGGGAGTGATGGCCAACACCCCCAAGCTTGAGGAGTGCCGTGAGCAGCCACTAGAAGTGTTGGAAGAATGGATTTTTCTTGGCATTCACTTGTGGCATTCGCTTCCCAAGGTCGATGGTATTGAGTTGGGAGTAGGAGAGGATATCGGCTGATGAAAGAACGAATTGTTGTCAATGAAGGCGTTCATTTCGGAAAACCCTGCATTGCAGACACAAGAATTCCGGTAGTAGACATCCTTGAACTGGTCAGAGACGGGATTGGCTTCGATGAGATAGTGGCCAATTACTATCCTGATATCCAACTCGAGGACATCAAGGCGTGCCTAAAGTACGTAATTGATATAGTAGTTGCCGAAGACGTACATATTTCCGCTCAGACGTGAGGTTTCTTCTGGACCAGGATGTTTATCTTGCCACCTCGCGATATCTCCGCGAGCTTTCGCACGACGTTACGTCAGCTTCCGAATTGGGCCTTTCCCGAGCATCTGACAGAGAGCTGCTCCTCCTGGCAAGGGAAGAAAATCGCATATTTATCACTAGAGACAGAGACTTCGGAAATCTTGTGTTTGTCGAGGGAATCGATTCAGGTGTCAGCTATCTTCGGGTTAGCCCGACGAATTTGGCCGCAGGACACGCCGAACTCCGGTGGGTGTTGAATAGCTATACGGAAGAGGAATTGATGCGAGCCTTCGTAGTGGTTGAACCAGGTAGGCACAGGTTCAGGCGTGCCTCAGCTTAAAGCAATAGATAGGAACAAAAAATGCCGATTGTCGACCACAACAACACCCCCGAAACGCCCTGGCGTCCCAACTATCGCAAGTGGGATATCACGCGGGAGGGCGACGGCACGACGAGCAGCAGCGTCGCCTACAGCGTCATCGGAGTCGGAGCGGGCGCGCCCTTGCACACTCACGAGTCCGACGAGTTCATCGTCATCCTGGAGGGCACCGCCGAGGCCAGGCTGGGAGACGATGTCCGGAAGGTAGGCGCGGAGCACACGCTGGTGATTCCGCCCAACGTGCCCCACGCCTTTACCAACGCGGGCCCCGGCGACCTCAAGATAATCTCGTTCTTCCCGGTGCAGGACCCCTTCAAACACACGACGTTTCTGGAGGGCGAGCCTCCGGAGGCCCATCGACGCTGATGGCTCGACCACCTGCCGCCAAGCGATAACCAGAGCTATTTTTAGGGTTTGACCCATGAAGCGAATTCAACTACAGCTCGACGATAAGATTTACGAGTTGTTGCGACGCAAAGCGTTCGATGAGAATATTTCCATGGCGTCCCTGGTCCGCCGGGCATTGGAAAGCTATCTTACTGAGCGACGGACCGAACGACCGGGCATCGAAGCATTTACCTTCATTGGCTCCGGCCATTCGAAACCAGACAAAAACGGACCGGTCTCCGAGCGACATGATGATGCCTTTGCGGAACCGTAGCCTTACGCCTATTCCACAACTCGAAACATGGTTTCCGGCTTCGGCGACAGGCGCTCCGGGGGAATCGTCGCCCTGGGCTCGTCCGGCGGCGTCCAGAAGACCTCGAACTCCGAGGGCGGGAACTGCGAGAAGTACTCAAGCCTGATCGTATGGCTGCCCACTCGAAGGCGCGAGACTTCATCCGGCGCCGGTGACAGGCCCTCGGGCTTGGCCGCCACCAGCCTGTCGTCTATATACAGCTTCAGCTCGCCGAAGCCCTCTACATCGAATCTGTAGCCGCCGGACTTGTCGGCTTCCAATGTTCCCTCCCAGACGGCCCTGTACGGCTCTTCCAACACGGGCTCATACCAGAACGTGTCCAACGCGGGCGTTATTCTGGACGCGTCCGCCAACGCCGCGCCGACCTCCTCGCCGTCCTTGAAGAAGCGGCCCGCCAGGCCAAGCGGGCGTATCGACCCATGATAGAGGTTGGCTCTGGGGATCGGGACCAGTTCACCGCCTGGAGGCTGCCACAACAGCCGCAACGTCCCGGTCGGGTCCTCCACGCGACCCTTGACTTCAAGGGAGTGGAGACCCACCGCCGGCACTATCTTCGCGGAAGGCTGTTCGCTATTTAGCACCAGTTGGCCGTCCAGAAACACCTCCGCGTCGCCGTTGGAAACCAGCTCCAGCAGGTATTCCCCCGGGCGGACGATATGTAAGCTGCCCTTCCAGGTAACGTCAAAAGGCACGTCCTCCGGCCCCACCTCCAGCGGCCATAGGCTCTCAGTCGTATACTTGGTCGACTCCTTCACGACCCCGCTATCCAGGGCAATGCGCTCGAGGATACCCTGGTCGCGCTCAAGCTGAATGCGACTGATGACGGCGGAATAGAAGAGCGGCTCTCCCCCGGCGGGCGGGCGAAACTCCCTGAACTCGGCGTCCGGGTAATACGCCTTGAGCACATCGTAAAATCCGGCCTCTCTGGGCTCCAGATATATGGAAGCCCCGAGCCAGGCCTTCGCGGGGTCCAGAGGTATGTTTATGGGCGCCGCGATGGTCTCGAAGCGAGGGTTGTTGGCCAGAAGGGATGCCGTGAGGCTGAAGAGGAACTGACGCGATACGAACAGGCTGTAGCCCCGCCTCTGCTGCTGAAGCATGTGCGGTGCCATGAGGGTCTCGTCGGTGGAGAACGCGGCGTAGACCTCCGGACTGCTCGCCTGTGCCCCGAAGTAGGTGCTCAAATTCGATATGGCGATGATTGCGAGTAAGTTGGCTATAAAGAGGGGCGTCAACCATCTTATCACGCGCCACGGCGCGGACCTCCCGGCCCACCATACGGCGGCCAGCGCCAGGGTGATCAAGACCACGACGGCTGGTATGACCACGATCGACCGCAGCGACTGGGGAGCCTCAAAGGGCAGCGTGATCACGCCGGGCATCATCATGAACAAGATCCAGAATGGCATGACGAACAGGGCCACATTTCGCCAGCGGGCGAAGGCGACGCCCATTCCAAGTATCATGAGCATGCCCGAAAGGAAGTCCAACATCGGCGCGCCGGGTAGGTTGTGGCGCGGATTTGGGTCGCCCTTGTAGTTGAACATCAGGGCGTGCTTGCCCAGACCGATCCTGACCTGGTTCAGGGCCTCGCCGGGGGGATAAAGGGAGAACACCGAAGTGTCGGTCGTTCTCGAAAAGAACTCCTCGGAGTCGACTATGGCCGACTGCACGACCGGCGCCGCGACGATGAACGCGGCCACGGCCATCAACAGCACGTTTCTGATAAATCTACGCCGATTAGACTTCCCCAAAATAAGGTGGTGCAGAACGATGAACGCGATCACAAGGGGGAACAGCCGAAACGACGCATAGAACCACATCCCCAGTCCGAGCGTCGCGCCCGCGAACACGAATGCTATCGGCCTCTCACTTCGCAGGGCCTTCAGCAGGAGGTAGCCGGTCAGCGCGCCGAACAGCGGCCCCGTGATGCCATGCATGCCAATGCGGCTCCAGTTGATGTCCCAACGCATGACAGCCGTCAAGAGTGCGGCTATCAGGGCCAGACCCGAGCCTAAAACGAGCCGCGTCAACAAGAATATCGCCACGACACCCGCCACGCCGAAGGCCACCGAGACCAGTCTTGCCGTTGTTATGGATATTCCCGCCAGTTCGATGACCAGCGCTATGGGCAATAGAAACAGGCTGGGCAGGTTGGTGGACGGCACGAAGACGAGGGTGTTGCCGGGGTCCGACAGTATGTGCCGCGCCTGGTTGATGTTGTCCGCCTCATCGAACCAGAGCCCGGCAGGCAGCTCCTGAAGATCCACCAGGCGCACTATCAAGGCGAGGATGACGACGGCCGCCAGCCCGATCCACGGCATCGCGTCGTGCATGCCCACGCTCACCCGCGCACGGCCGCGCCACGCACTCAGCAGCGCCGTCCATCTGCCGTCGAAGCCCACAACCGAGACCGCAAGGGCGACGATGGAAAGGCCGTAGAGGTACCAGGCCAGGGTGTTGGGCGGGCCCTTGGGAAAGAGAAAGAGGCTGAAGCCCAGGAACACTCCGCCCAGGGCCATCGTGCCAAGACTCCCGCGCCACTCGATCTTTCTGAAGTGGGAAGGCGAGTCGCCGGGAGGGCCGCCCTCCGGTGTATCGGCATTGGCTTCTTCAGGTGATTGCGGAGTGGCAAGGAACGACAGGGGGCGATTCGCGACGGAGAGGGCAATGGCCGCAGCCGCCACCACGAAGGGCGTGACCGACCATTGAATTTGCCCGTTGCTTAGTAGCGCCTGTCCCAGCACGCCCAATATGAGCGCGGCAACGACAAGCATGAAACGCAGAGCGCTCGGACTGTTCATCTGCATTAGTTTGCGCCGACCAAGTCCTCGCGGCTAATAGCCATCAGCCGGCAGTCCCGATACTCTCCTTCGTGAAGCTCCCTGCCAGGGAGAAGCCCGATCGTATTGAACCCGCACTTCTCGTAGCATCGAATCGCCCTTACGTTCGAAACATGAGGGTCGATGACAATTCGAAGGGCGCCCATATCGTCGAACAGGTATCCAACCAACGCCGAGAGCGCCGCACTGCCTATGCCCTTGTCCCATAGCTCGGGAAGGCCAATGAACAGGTCTACGCCGTATATACCCTTCGTGTATTCGATTCCAAGCTGCCCGGCTCCGGACCCTTCGACGGGATAATACTGCATGTAACCTACAGGCGTGCCCCGGTAGACAAGCATACAGGGCACCGGGTTTCCCTGACCACGCGCACGGGGGCCATATTTTTGCCGGACTTTCGCCAGGTCGTGGGGGTTGTCGCGTCCCTCGTAGAATTCCAGCACACGCTCGTCCGAAAGCCAACGCGACAAGAGAAGGTAGTCTTCGTCATCATCCCGCATATGTCGGATTGCGATGTCGCCGGACGCGACGAACGGCTCCATCAAGGGCTCTCGCATGCAAGAGCTGGCAAAGCCTGAAGACCAGGGCAGGTTGCGCTTATTACGAAGCTCGAGAGCATAACTCGTCCCGGCTACGAAAAATTCTCGGAGGGTTCTTCGGTGAAAATTACGCCCTTGTCGTAGAGCGTTTGCAGATCGTCGGCGGAGTACCCGACCTCCCCAAGGGCCTCCTTGTTGTGCTCACCCAGGAGTGGAGTTCGCCTACCGGCCGTCTTCTCGGTGTTCCCGAACCACAGGCTGTTGCTGGAATACTTCATCTTCCCCAGGACCGGGTGAGCGTAAAAGGAGACCATATCCTCAGCCGCTGGATGCTCGTCGTCAAAATAACCCACGTTATAGTCGTTTACCGACTCGGACGCGGGAACCCCCGCAGACCTTAAAACAGGCAGCCACTCCGCGGCGGTGCGCTCGGCGAATCTTTCCGAAAGCACATGGGCGAGAGCACCGTCATTCTCGGCACGCAGCTCGGCGGAGGCAAAGCGACCGTCGCTCAACACGCCTCCGTCGTCGACGGCTTTGCAGAGGGCTTCCCAGGTCGACTGACCCTCTGCAACGACGTAAAGCCAGCCCTCTTTCGTCTCGTACAGGCGACTGAGGGCGTGAAGACCGTGCTGGCCCTTGTCGGCGAGGCGTCGCGGCCTCTTCCCCTCGTACCGGAGAAAGCCGTCCTCGCTAAGCATGGCTCCCGCGTTTAGCAGGTTGCAGTCCACCATCTGCGACTTGCCCGTGCGCTCCCGGACGTACAGCGCAAGAATCGCACCAAGCGCCGTCAGGGCGCCGGATGTGAAGTCCGTTGGGGCAAGCTGCGCGAGAAATACCGGCGGGTTGTCTTTGCCGCCCTGCGCGCGCTGCAACCCCATCCACGCCTGTGCAAGCGGATCGACGCCGGGCCTGTGCGAGTAGGGCCCCGTCCATCCAAAGGCCGTCGTATGGGCGTGAATCTTCCCGGGGTTCAGCTTGTCCATGACCTCGCTGCTCAGGCCCATGCGGTCGGTCGCACCGGGGCGCATATTGGCGAGCATGATGTCGGAGCTTGCCGCCAAACGTTGGGCGACCTCCATGCCCTCGGGGGTCTTTGTATTCACGGATACCGAGCGTTTGTTGGAGTTGAGATACAAGAAATAGGTCATACCGGCGGGCCGCGAAATATCGCCGTCCAGCGATTCCAACTTGACGACGTCGGCGCCCAGGTCGGCCAGGCACTTGCCCGCAGCCGGGCCCGCGATGACGTTGGTCATCTCCAGAACGCGAATTCCGTCCAGCGGGAGGGTCCAGGACTCGCTCCCGGGCTCGTCTGCATTCTTGGGCGTTGCTCTCTGGAGCTCCGCCAACACGGCATCCGTGTCCTCGCGGGGCAGATGCCGAGGCCCCCTTATCTCGCCGGGCGTCTCGGACATCTTGATCGGTACGCCCATCTGCACGACCCGCCCCACTCTGGGGTCCTGCACCTCGACGACCATATCGTTGGCGATGACCTGCGGGTTGTCTATCGACTCCTCGTTGGTGCCGGCGCGGGCGTAGGGCACTTCCGCGGCCTCTAAGATGATTTCCCATTCCGTGACCGGCTTCGTCTTGATCACGCCGGCGACGATATCGAAGAGCTCGCGTCTCGCCTCCTCATCGACCGGACGGCGTCCGTCCCCGTACCTGGGGTCGGTCATGACTTCCGCAATGCCCATTACGGC
>JADFKI010000174.1 GCA_022565015.1 Chloroflexota bacterium | reverse complement strand
GCCCACACTCGCGGGCATATCCTACCAACGACTGGAAAACGAAGGCGGCATACAGTGGCCGTGTCCCGACGCCACGCATCCGGGCACGCGCTACCTGTACGGCGTGGACTTCCCTCGGGGCCCCAGGGCCAGGTTCGTCGCCTTCGACCAGGGCCCACAGGCCGAGGAGATGCCCAGCAAGCGCTTCCCGATCATCTTGAACACAGGCCGCATCCTCTACCACTGGCACGGCGGCACCATCACCCGCAGGGCCTCCAACCTGATGGCGAGCGTATCAGAGCTGGCGATTAGCATGAGCGCCGAAGACGGCGAGCGTTACGGCGTCGCAGACGGCGAGTGGATTCTGGTGCGGTCGCGTCGAGGTGAGGTCGAGGGACGGGCGCAATTCACGGAAAAGATGCGCCCCGGCGAGATCTTCATACCCTTCGTCAAGCTCAAGGAGCACGCGGCCAACTTCCTGACCAACGCGGCGCTGGATCCCAACTCGCGCATTCCGGAGTACAAGGTTTGCGCCGTCCGCATCGAAAAGGTCCCGGAGCCCGTACCGACGAGTGACGCCTAGCGCGTGGTATAGCTATTCATGATAGGCTCCGACCTAGAGGGTCACCTTAAGGCCGTCTAACAAAACCTTACCGGTGGTTCATCTCTGCTAAGAAATTCCTGACATGGTCAAGTCCATCATTGCTATACCGGAAGCCTTGTCCATGACCAAGACCAGGAAGCGAGACAAGTCTCGCGTTAGGCATGCGCTTCGCGCACTCTACGACCTGTGGATACAGAGGATCTGCATCACCCACATACATCAAGCAAGGCATGGTTACAGAAGGAATGACGTCCGACATGTCCGGCCTGTCCTGCTGCAACGCGATGAGCGCCTCGTGATCGTTCGCGAGTCTTCTCGTCTTGTACCAGTCGGTCATTACCAAACCGGGAGAGTTGGCAAAGTCCTCTTCCATATAAGTCACTATGCCCCGGCGCAAGGATCGCCTCATCGCTCCAAAGTCTCTGGGATAAGTATGTGACGCTCCGATAATTAGCGAGTCGAATCGTTCAGGTGCGTACTTTGCTATGCCGAAGCTGATCCACCCACCCGTCGAGTAACCGAAATAGTTGGCCTTGACGATGTCGAGAGCGTCTAGCACAGCAACGATGTCAGCCACTCTCAGCTCGAGCGTGTAGACATCGGGATCGTGAGGTTTGTCGCTATGACCCATGCCTCGGTGGTCTACGAGAACAAGCTGGTTGTCATTTTTGAGTCCCTCGACCCAGCCGGACTCGTACCAGTCCTCCAACGATTGAAATGTGCCATGCATCAGCACGAGCGGCGGCTCGTCCCTATTACCATCTACCTGATAGTGAATTCGGATTCCATCGTTATCAACGTATGGCATGATTTTTCCCTCCAATTATGCTATACGGGTGCGACATACGCTTGTGCAGAGTTTATGTATACCGTCGAGATTTGTCAAAATCTACACTGGTCTAGAAGGAGACAACATGATCGTGATGCGTTCACCAGGGCGATAGCTGGCGGGCTAATGGCCTAGACCATCGACAGGCAAGCCACTGCCAACTTGTGCTTGCCTATGTAAGCTGCATTCGTCAGCGTATCAGCCGCCATGATACCACCTGTTGAATTCCATGAACGATTCAATCTTCCCTTCCCAGGAAATCTTACCTAGTTTGATAGCCTGCCCCGCGGAGAGTCGGCCATATAACAGCAGGGCCAATGTCTCTTCGTCACAGTAGAACGTGTCATGAGGTGCAGCATTGCTGTTGAGCTCTGTACTCACTGAGTCCCCGGTGATAATGAAGTCCAACGTGTAAGGTTCGGTCTTCCCCAGATTGAAGCGGTAACGTAATGTTGCTGCCAACACCTCGCCGCGATTGAAGTAATTCCCTTGAGAGATGCTCTGCATGAAATAGTGCATGCTTTCCGAGGATAAGTAAGCAGACCGAGGTGAAATGCGGGAACGGATGTCCCAGTGGTGCATGGCGGTTTCAGTAATCGGAGTGCTAATAAAGGTGTGAGCGGGACGAATTCCAGCCATCCGATAACACTGTGTATCCCAATTGGCTGGTGTCAGGGTGTCCCAGAGCTTGCACACCGCCTCGGCATGCGACTCCAACATGGTAAGCAATTCGGAACCCAGTTCCCGGGTGTGCCTTTTGGCAATATCGGAAATGATGCGATGACGGGTCGCATCGATCAAATTCTCAGGATCAGGAAAGCCTTCCGGTGGGGATATATCCCCCGTGAGGCCGCGTGATACGCCGTCATAGCAGACATCTTTGAACACGAAGATCATATGCCCGACTACTTCGGCAACAGTCCAGTCTTCACACGCGCTCTGTTTTTCCCAGTCGTCGTCGCCCAGCGTTTCCAGGTATTGAATCAGATTGCTTGCTTCTTTTCGTATGAGCGCGATTACGTCTTTCAGTTCATGAGGCTGCATGAAATCCACCTCTTCAAAGGGACGCATTGATGAAAGCAAGATACCCTCGACTCGACACTGGGGCAAGGACGTCTGTCTTGATTGTGATTATCTTACGCTTATTTTGCGAAGAAGCGATGGTAAGAGCCTCCCCCCAGGGATGATATCCGGTGTTCGACCCGGGCGCAAAGTCGTAGTGAGAGTTTCTGTCACGCCAGCCCCATCAAGCGATTCTTGAGAAACCACATTGCCTCTCCAGAAGCCCCGCCACTCGAAATAGGGTAGAATTCAGCCTGACGCTCAACCTTTTATCCCTGGCGGACGAACCAAAGGAAGAAAATATGAAATTCTGCATGTTCCATCTGATGCCCTACCGAGACCTGCCCGGAGACTTCGAGGACCAGTACCGCAGCATCTGCGTCGACGTCCCCAGCCATCTCTACGACCCGCTGATGGGCAGCCGCATGTACAACGATGCCCTGGACGAGCTGGTTTACGCCGACAAGATGGGAATGGACGGCGTGTGCGTCAACGAGCACCACTCGCACATGTACGGCATGATGCCCTCGCCGAACCTCATGGCCGCGGCGCTGGCCCGCGAGACGTCACAGGCGGCCGTCGTCGTGCTCGGCAACAGCCTGCCGCTCTACAGCCCGGCGATACGCGTGGCCGAGGAGTTCGCCATGCTGGACGCCATCAGCGGCGGACGCGTTATCGCCGGCTTCCCCGTCGGCTCGTCTCACGACACGAACTTCTCCTACGGCGAGGTGCCGGCCACCCTTCGGGAGAAGTACAGAGAGGCCCACGATCTCATAATTCAGGCCTGGACTCGCGACGAGGTATTCTCCTTCAACGGCAAGTACAACCAGCTGCGATACGTCAACGTGCTCCCCAAGCCCATACAGAAGCCCCATCCGCCGATCTGGGTCCCGGGCGGAGGCAGCGTCGAGACGTGGGACTTCTGCCTCGAAAACGACTACGTCTACTGCTACCTCAGCTACTCTGGCTACGAGAACGGCATGACGCGAATTCGGGGCTTCTGGGACCGCGCGGAGGAGCTGGGCTACGACAATAACCCGTATCGGGCGGGCTTTCTGCAGCTTGTGGTCGTCTCCGAGACCGACGAGCAGGCCGAAAAAGATTACGCCCAGCACGCCCTGTACTTCTTCAAGAAGTGCCTGCACACGTACGCCGGCTTCGTCGAGGCGCCCGGCTATCGCACGATGAACACCATAACGCGGAACCTGCGGTCGACCTTTACCAACGCGCGAGCCCAGCAGTCCGCGGAGTGGACGTGGCGGGATTACGTTGATGCCGGCAACATCATCGCCGGCAGCCCGGCCACGGTGCGCGACCGGCTTCGTGAAGCCATCAAGGGACTGAACGTTGGCCACCTCATGGTGCTATTGCACATCGGAAGCATGCCCAAGGAGCTGACGATGAAGAACATCCAGATGTTCAGTGAGGAGGTCATGCCTCACCTTCAGGACATATGGCCCGAGTGGGAGAATCGATGGTGGATCAAGCCGGTGGGCCAGGCATCTCGCGAGGCGGTCTCCGCGCCTGGCGACTAGGCTATGGATTTTGGAGATCACGTGGTAACTGTCTCAATAGATGGTTCGACAAGCTCACCACGAACGGAGAGGGTTAATTCTGCCCGTTCGTCCTGTCCGACTCCTCAATTCGAATATCGCGGGACTCCGCCGCTGCGGAGAGCCTGTCGAAGGATGGTCCATTTTTGATAGACGTTTCTGAGATAGTTTCCTAGGACATATGCCCCACACGCCAATGACAATCACCATCATCCTAGGAGTCGAAGGTGACAACTCCCCTTAGCCAGTTTGACAAGCCAGAAGCAAGTCAGTACCTGGGAAGGCGAAAGCTGTTCCTGGTGCCTAACTTCCCCTTTCCTCCGGACGTGCCGGACGAGCTCAAGTCCTTGGTGGATAAATATTGGATGGAGCTTCGCGACCACGTAAACAACCTCGAACGCTCACTCGGCGCGGTGGGTCACGTCTTTCACGAGATGCTGTTCGCAGATGGTGAAGAGGGCCTGGACATTCTCGAGCAGCTCAATCCTCAGGGTCACCCGTTCATCAAAACGTTGTGCAGCTCGACCGCTACCCTGGAGGCCACCGAGGACGGCGACATCCTGCAAGAGAACGCCGACTGGCAGCGCTGTCTTTCCATAGGCCTGGGCAGCAAGAAGGTCCTGGACCTCGCCATGGAGGGCTATCAGGAGACGACTCAGAAGCGGTTCGAGCACATTGGGTCTCGAATAGATGAGACCCTGAAGGAGAACGAGACCGGCGTTCTCTTCATCCGCGAGGACCACAGGGTCCAGTTTCCCAGCGATATCCAGGTCTTCTACGTAGCGCCTCCAGCCCTGAACGATCTGAAGCGCTGGCTTAACGACCAGAGCCAGGCAACGCAGCGGGCCGCGGAGTCTGCGCGACAATCCACCCAGTCGACGCAAGGGGAGCCGGCGGAACAGACTGAGCCGGTGGACTCGGCAGATGATAGCGAAAGCACCGAGCCCGCCGGGCAGGGCGAGACGGAGCAAGGGAATTCGGAGGCAACGTCATGACCACTGAAACGAGGCGGATGACCTACGAGGAATATCTGGAAGGGCCTGAGATAAAGGGGCGTTATGACGTAATTGACGGGGTAATCATACTAGCGCCTAGTCCTACAAGAAAACACCAGGAAATCTTAGGTCAGCTGTACTATCTGCTGCGTCAATTCCTGGACGAACACCGCCTGGGCAGCGCGTTCATCGCTCCGCTGGACGTTGTCGTCGAGAGAGAGCCGTTGAAAACTCGGCAGCCGGACCTGCTATACGTAAGCAACGAACGTAGTGAAATATTGCAGGATATTGTGGAGGGCGCACCGGACCTGGTTGTGGAGATACTATCGCCCAGTAACTCCCGGGCTGATATTCAGGACAAGCTGGACGATTATGTTGGCCTCGGAGTCGGGGAATGCTGGTTGGTCTCCCCTGAGGGCAGAACGGTGGAAGTGCTGACAGCGGCAGAAGGCGGCTGGGAACGGAAATCTCTAAGCGGCGTTGGAGACACCGTAATTTCAGAAGTGCTTGAGGAATTCGAAGTAGCCGTGACCGATATTTTTGGATAAAGGTCACTTTTCGGCCGGGACTGTATTCGAATCATGGACGTTGATTCGACCGGAAGCGGCATATCGCCCCAGAATAATCGGGTGACCGAGCTCACTGAGCAGGGCGAGACACAGTAGACTGCAAGTGCAAACGCCTCGTTCTGCGTGCCTGGGCCGACTCCTTCCCCGTGCCCAGCAACTCTGAAAGTTGTCCCACCTCGCTCTGATTTTTACGATTCTGTTTCGCGCCCTGTATAATGTTTCCCCAGCTAACATCCCTTCAGAAATGGAGATATTTACATGTCCACTAACGGAAAGTCGTACCGCAGTCGAGAGTGGTTGGATACGCCCGAGCTTTACGGATGGCTGCGGCGTGCGGCCTTCAAGGCCCAGGGGTTCGGCGAGCCCGCGTTCGAGGGCAAACCCATCATCGGCATCTGCAACACGTGGAGCGAGTTGACCCACTGCAACGCCCACCTGAGGCAGCTTGCCGACGCGGTCAAACGCGGCGTGTGGCAGGCGGGCGGCTTCCCGATGGAGTTTCCCGTCATGTCCCTGGGCGAGTACAACATGCGCCCCACCACGATGTTGTTCCGCAACCTCCTGAGCATGGAGGTGGAGGAGTCCATCATCGCAAACCCGCTGGACGGCGTCGTGCTCCTGGGGGGCTGCGATAAGACGACCCCTGCCCTGCTCATGGGCGCCGCCAGCGCCGACGTACCGGCCATACTGGTCACGGGCGGGCCGCAGCTCAAGGGCAACTGGCGGGGCGAGGAGCTTGGCTCGTGCACCGACTGTCGCCGGTACTCCGTCGAGCTTCGGGCGGGCAACATAACCGAGGAGGAGTGGGCTGAGCTTCAGAACTGCATCGTGCGCAGTCCGGGCCACTGCATGGTCATGGGCACGGCGTCAACGATGGCCGCGCTGGGCGAGGCGCTGGGCATCGCGTTACCGGGCAACGCCGCCATACCCGCCGTCGACTCCCGGCGTGCGCAGCTGGCGGAGACGGCGGGCCGCCAAATAGTCAACCTCGTCAACGATGACCTGAGGCCGTCCAAAGTCATGACGCCCGAGGCCTTCGAGAACGCCATTCGCACTCTGCACGCCATCGGCGGCTCCACCAACGCCATAGTCCACCTGGCGGCCATAGCAGGCAGGCTGGGTCTCGACCTGCCCTTGAAGCACTTCGATGACCTCTCTCGCACGACTCCATTCGTCCTGAATCTGAAGCCCTCCGGAAAATTCCTGATGGAGGACTTCTACTATGCGGGAGGGCTGCCAGCGCTCTTGAAGGAGATTTCGCCCCTGCTGCACCTGGACCGCCCGACGGTCACGGGCCGCACGCTGGGCGAGAACATCGCGAATGCCCAGAACTATAACCCTGACCTGATTCGAGGCCTGGACAATCCGCTGGACCCCGAGGGTGGACTTGCCGTTCTCTATGGCTCGCTTGCTCCCGGCGGCGCGATAATCAAGCCCACGGCTGCGTCTCCGGAGCTGCTTACCCATAGAGGACGAGCGATCGTATTCGAGGACCACGAGGACAACGAGCACCGCATCGACGACCCTGCCTTGGACGTGAGCCCGGACGACGTTCTCGTGATGCGAAGCTCGGGGCCCATAGGCGGACCCGGCATGCCTGAGTGGGGGTTCCTGCCTCTGCCCAAGAAGATACTGACCAGGGGAATCAGGGACATGGTGCGCCTCAGCGACGCCCGCATGAGCGGCACGGCGTTCGGCACCGTTGTCGTTCACGTCACGCCGGAGTCTGCTTCCGGCGGCCCGCTTGCCGCCGTGCGAACCGGCGACGAGATTCAGCTGGACGTCCCCAATCGCAGGCTGGACCTGCTGGTCGACGATCGGGAGATATCCCGCCGGCTGGAAGCTGAAAAAACCCGAGCGCCGCACTTCAAACGCGGCTACGGCTGGATGTACTCGCAGCATATCTTGCAGGCGGACCAGGGCTGCGACTTCGACTTCCTCAGGGCTGAGGGTGTGGGGGTCAAAGCGCCGGCCTAGACGTCCAGGTCGTAGTCCTCTTCGTGGTCTTCCAGGATGATGGCGCGGATGGCCTCGCGCTCCTCCTCCGTCATCTCCCATTCAGCCGCTTCGACGTTCTCCTCGATCTCCGCGGGCGTTCGCGTGCCGACGAGGGCTACGCTTATGGCCGGGTTGCCGATGACCCATGCGAGAGCGAGCTGCGCCACCGTCATATCCCTTTCGGCGGCGATCTCCCGGAGGTCCTCCACCTTGTCCAGGTTGCGCAGGAAGTTCTCGCCCTTGAAAATAGGCTGACCGAACGCCATCAGGTTTCTGCGCCAGTCGTCGTTCTCGAACTCGGTGTCCGGACTCATGGTCCCGCTTAGCAGGCCGTGGGCCAGCGAGCCGTAGGCCATGACGCCGATTTCCCGCGATTCACAGAAAGGGAAGAGCTCCGGCTCCGGGCGGAAGTCGAAGAGGTGATAGCCTACCTGGTTTGTGACGATGGGAAAGGTCTCCAGGCACTCCTGCATCTGCTGGATGCTGAAGTTGCTGACGCCTCCAAACCGTATCTTGCCCTGATTCTGGAACT
>JADFKI010000173.1 GCA_022565015.1 Chloroflexota bacterium | reverse complement strand
CCCGCTCCCTCGCGCGGCGGTCTTCTACACCACTATCGTGCCGTGCCTTCACCATACAATTAGCATATTCCGTATAAGAAAATATTCACCCTCTCCGATGAATCGGAGTCCGAAGATATTCTTCATAGGAGTCGGACACCTCAATCCTCTCCCTCAGGGTGAGGAGGAATATAACCCCTTCTCCCTGAGGGAGAAGGTCGGGATGAGGGGGTATGACTCGCTGCCCAAATGTGTTCCTAATGCTCCATGACCGTGCCGCCGTTGATGTTGATCGACTGGCCGGTTATCCATGACGCGGCCTCCGTGCAGAGGTAGGCGATGAAGCCGCCAATCTCCTCATCGGTGCCGTTCCTTCCCAGCGCCGCGCCGGCCGCTCGACGCTGCCACTCCTCGTCCCTGCCGTAGAAGTCGGTCCGCGACGTCCCGTCGTGCCGGGGCAGACGCAGTTTACGTTAATCCCGTACTGGCCGACCTCCCTCGCCAAGCACTGCGTCATGCCGATTACGGCAAAGCAGGCGGCATTGTAGGCCAGCAGGTTGGGGCTGCCACGCTTTCCCGCGGCAGACGATATGTTGATAATCTTGCCGCCCTGGTCCTTATCGATCATCCGCCGGAGCGCGGCCTGGCTGCAGAGGTAGGTCCCGGTCACCTTTACGTCCATGACCTTCCGGAACATCTCGGGCGCCAGGTCGACCGCGGGCGCCAACGCCGGCTGCATTGCGAACGCGGCGTTGTTAACAAGGATATCGACTCGGCCGAACTCGGAAATCGTCTCATCCATCATGGCCTGGACCTGGCCGGGATCACCAACGTCAACCACTAGAGGTAGGGCTCGCCGGCCACTCGCCCGCACCTGCTCGGACGTGCTTTCGATGTCTTTCCAGCCCGCCGCCCTCTCATCACTCGGGTAGCTGTCCGGGCTGCGTCCGGTGCCGGTCACGACTACGTCGGCGCCAAGACCCGCAAGCGCCACGGCGGTCGCCCTGCCGATGCCTCGCAGCCTGCCGGCGCCCGTCACTATGGCGACCTTACCATCCAGCTCTCCCAATTTTCTCAGTCCTCATGAAAGTAGATTCCAACGTTTACTATCCTGGAAGGCTCGGACATCCTAGGGAACGAGCAGCAGCTTGCCGGTAGTCAGGCGTCCCTCCAGCTGGCGGTGCGCCTCGGCGACGTCCTTGAGCGCGAACGTGCCGTGGATGCGCAGCTTTAGCTTGCCGGACTGAATCCAGCTTAGGACGTCCCCCGCCCTCTGAAGCAGGTCTTCTCGTGTCGCGATATACGCCGCCAGACCGGGCCTGGTAAGGAATAGCGACTTCCTGTTCAGCATCGGAATCGGCACCGGGTCGACCTGACCGCTGGACATGCCGTACAGCACCATGTACCCCCGGTCCTTCAGGCAGGCGATGCCCTTGTCGAAGGTGGTCTTGCCGACGGAGTCGAAGACCGCCTCGACGCCGGCGCCGTCGGTTATCTTCATGACCTCTTCTTCGAAGTCCTGCTCCGTGTACTTGATCACATGGTCGGCGCCCGCCTCACGAGAAAGCGCCGCCTTCTCGTCCGTCGACACGGTCGAGATGACCGTACCGCCCAGGAACTTGACCATCTGCGTGAGAATCAGCCCGACGCCGCCCGCGCCCGCATGGACGATCGCCGTGTCGCCCTGTTTGATGGGATAGGTGGAATGGCAGAGGTAGTGGGCCGTCATTCCCTGCAGCATAATGGCCGCGCCCTGCTCGGCGTTGACGCTGGCCGGCATCTTTACGAGACGCGCCGCAGGAGCCACGACCTTTTCGGCGTAGGAGCTGGGAACGCCGGAGTAGGCGACGAGATCGCCCACGGCGACCTCCGTTACGCCCTCGCCTACCTGGGACACGACGCCCGACGCCTCGCCGCCAAGGATCGATGGCAGCGCCGGCGGGTTCATGCCCTTGCGCGAATATACGTCCGTAAAGTTCACGCCGATGGCCTTGATGTCAATCAGCGCCTGACCGGGGCCCGGGGTCGGGTCCGGCACGTCGATGTACTTTAGGACCTCCGGCCCGCCGGTCTCCGTAATCTGTACAGCTTTCATATCTCTCTCCTTTAGTGAGCATGCCCCGTACTCTAACAATTCGGTCTCATCAAGTCCAGTTGGGCTTTTTCAGATAGGTGATAGGGCAGTCGGCAAGAGCAGGTGCGCCAAAATCGTGGTGGTGTCGAGGAATCCATGTACTAGGAAACTATCTCAAAAACGTTTATCCAGAATGGACCATCCTTCGACAAGCTCTCCGCAGCGGCGGAGTCCGAAGATATTCGAATTAAGGGAGTCGGAAAGGACGAACGGGCAGAATGAACGCATCTCCGTTCGTGGTGAGCTTGTCGAACCATGTTCTGAGATAGTTATTAAGGGAGATGAACCCCCGTCACGCGGCCACGCGGTAGGCGACGCAGCTCACGATCTCGATGACGAGCGGCTTCTGCGCCAGCTGCGTCGTGCCGAGGACCGCCCGACACGGCGGGTTGGGGATGAACTCGCGATAGACCTCGTTCAGCATCGGCCAGTTGTCCATGTTCGTCAAGAAGATGACCAGGTTGACGACGCGGGCATAGCTGGTGCCCGCAGCCTTTAGGGTCGTCTCCAGGTGTCGAAAGGCGGCGCGATACTGCTCCTCGTCGGTGTCGCCCACCATGACGCCGTCGAAGCCCGACGACGTTATTCCCCTGGGAAGGACCTTGACGGCCTTCACCTTGAGCATACGCACCAGGTCCTCCTCGAAGTAGTCGCCGTACAGGCCCACACGATAGGAGTCCAGGTCTGTTGACTGCTTGCGTCCGTCGGCGATGATCTGGTCCAGGAGCTGGTCGCGCTCCCCGACGGGCAGGGCGTGCGCCTCCTCCAGGGTCATGGAGTCCAGCTGTGACAGTGTGTAGGTCATCTCAGTCCCTCCGAATCGTCGCTATCCGTAGACGTCGCTCGCTGATGCTCGTCTATCCAGGGCGCTACCTAGGGTAAGGCTTTGGGGCGTATGTGAACAGGGGCCGTTGGCATTTTCTTATGACTCGCCGTGCCTGGCCCTGCGGCAACACGGCGCGGCGGACGTGCCACGGTCACGTTTGTGATACCCTGGTGGTCGCCGACAGCCGGAGCTATCTCAGGCCAGCCATCGCGAGGTACAGCCATGACCAGTCAATTTCCAACGGACCGCAAGCCTAAACGAGACGCTCTCCTGGAAGCGGTCGAGGGCGTTCGCGATGTCGTGGAGGCGAGCGCGATCGAGGCGGAAGAGCTAAGGACCTTGCCGCGGAAGGCGGTCGATGCCATTTACGACGCCGGTCTGTTCAGCCTGAAGGTGCCCGAGGTCCTTGGCGGCGCGGAGGCCGACCCCGTGACGCAGATCGAGGTCATCGAGGCCATGACCCGAATCGATACCTCCGCCGGTTGGACCCTGATGATAGGCGCAGGGTCCCTGGGGTTGGCGTCGGCCTTTGTCAGCGATGAGGCGGTCCCGGAGATATTCGCAGATGGACGAATTCCGAGGTTTGCATCGTCTTCAAGGCCAACGGGAACGGCGGAGCCGGCAGGCGGCGGGTATATCGTGAACGGCAGGTGGCCCTTTGCCAGCGGCGTCTTGCATTCGGAATGGATATTGGCCGGTATCCCCGTCTCAAAGGACGCTGCTCCGGGAGGACGCCGGATAATCGTCTTTCCAACGTCAAAGGCGGAGATTCACGATAACTGGCATGTCGCAGGTCTTCAGGGCACGGGAAGCTGTGATTTTTCCTTGACAGACCTGTTCGTACCCGAGGAGTTTACATGCGATGTCATGAACGACGCTCCCAGGCGGGGACTGCCCTTGTACAACATTCGCGTCCCAGGCATATTAGCGGTCGAACACGTTGGGTTCGCCCTGGGCGCAGGACGTCGAGCGCTGGACGAGATTACCGAGCTCGCCCAGACCAAGAGCCGAGGCGTCCCACCCTCCGCGCTAATACAGCGGTCCTCATTTCAGCAGGCTATCGGCGAGTGTGATTTCAGGCTTCGGGCCGCGCACGCCCTTGCCATCGAGATCTACGAGAGTGCGTGGCAGACGGTGTGCTCCGGCGAGCCGGTCAGCCTGAACGCGCAGGTGGAGATGAGAGGGGTCGCTGCCTATGCCACTCATGTGGCGCTGGACGCTGCGTCCCAAGCCTTTCAGTTTGCCGGTGCTTCGGCGCTATACTCGACCAATGTCATACAGCGCTGCTACCGCGACCTGAGCGCCGCGGCCCAGCACGGCATGGTGAGCAGCACGTCTTACGAAAACCACGGCAAGCTGGAGCTGGGATTCACCGAGGTCCACGCGCTTAGCTAAAATCGCATCTAGGAGGTATCCGATGACCAATTCGCCACTCCGACCGGAGACAATAGACAGACTCAGGCATACGGCCTATGGGGCCTTTGCGATGCTGGCGGGCATGAAGCTGGACATCTTCACGCCGCTAATTGATCGCCCTATGACCGCCCAGGAAATCGCCATCGGCATTGACGCCGGCAGGCTACGGCCGCTTCTGTATGCCCTGGTCCTTGCGGGGTTGCTGTCAGTAGAAGTCGAGCGATTTTCCAATAGTGATGAAGCCAACCATTTTCTGACGCGGGGCAGCCCCTCGTACATGGGCGCCAGGCAAGGATCGTGGTCGATCTTTTGGAATGCGGCCCTTCAAACCGCCGAATCCATCCGGACAGGCGAACCTCAGGCAATGCAGGACTGGTCTGGCGCGCCTGAAGAGTCTGAGAAGTGGCTTCGAGGTATCCATGTGGGAGCTGGTCGCAGCTGGTCGTGATCTTGCAGAGAGGCATGATTTTAGGTCAGACACGAGCCTTCTGGATGTTGGAGGCGGCTCTGGGGGATTATCCATCACAATTGTCGAGGCCTGGCCTCGCATCGCGTCCACTGTCGTGGAAATGCACGGTGTTGCTCCTATTACACGCCGCATCTTGGACGAGTCAGCCTCCGGAGACCGTGTCCAGGTTATTGCTGCCAACGCCGTCAAGGATTCCTTGAGTGGTTCCTTTGACGTTGCGGTCATGCAGCGACTGATTCAGGTCCTTTCGCCTGATGATGTTCGCCGCGTGCTGAAAAATGTCCGCAGCGTCATCAAGCCTGGGGGTGCTATCTACGCGTACGGGGAGTCCTTGAAGATACTCGGCTTTGACCTTTGGGTGACGTCATTGAGAACAACATCACCTTGATCAACACGACGGAAGGTCAGATGTACACGGAGCGAGAACATCGGGCTTGGTTCGAAGAAGCGGGCTTCGTGGACATTGAAATCGCTAGGACCGCGTTCGGCCAGGCCTGCGTCAGCGCTATAAAACCGATTTAACGCCCCGCTTCTGAAGGGTGTCCTCGTTGAGCTCCAGGCCCCAGCCGGGGCGGTCCAGGAGCTTCATCTCGCTATTCACTATCTCGGGCCGGACCGTGAACAGCTCCTCCCATATGGGGTCCCGGGTCGCGTCGGGGAAAGTCTCCAAAATCTCGCCATTGGGCATCGCCGCCACGACGTGGCCGTGAATCTGCGGGTCGTGGTGAAGGGCAAGGTTCACGTTCTGCGTCGCGCACATCCCGGCGATCTTGAGCACCTCGGTTATCCCCGCCGAGCGGGTGCAGTCGAACTGCATTATCTTGATGCCGCCCCGCATGACCAGGTCCCGGGCGTCCCAGCGATGCAACGCCTGCTCGCCGGACGCGATTGGTATGCTCGTGGCGTCCGCCACCTGACGTAGGCCCTCCACGTGGTCGTACCAGTGCACGGGCTCCTCCAGCCAACGAATGTTCAGAGGCTCCAGGGCCCTGGCGGCGGCGATGGCGGTGGGCACATCGTAGCCCTCGTTTACGTCGACCATGATGTCGATGTCGGGACCGACGGCGTCGCGAACGGCCGCGACCCTCTCCACGTCCTCGCCCACGGAGACGCCGCCGATCTTCAGCTTGATGGCGTTGTAACCCATGCCTACGTACGTCCTGCACTCCGATGCCAGGTCAGACAAGCTCTTGCCGTCCTGGTAGTAGCCTCCCGTGACGTAGCAGGGGACCGTGTCCCGAAAGCCACCGAGCAGCTTGAACACGGGCATGTTCGCGGCCTTGCCCTTGATGTCCCAGACGGCGATGTCCACGGCGGCGATGGCCGTCATGATCTCCCTGCGGCTGAATCCCGCCCTGGCCCAGCCCTTGCTAAAGGTAAGCGCAAACATCCTCTGCCACAGCCGCTCGTTGTCCAGCGGGTCCTCGCCTATGACCAGCGGCCCGAGCAGCTCGACGATCGCCGCCGCCGCGCCCGACATGCGAGGCACGCCCTGGTAGTCGAAATGGTGTATCGAACCGCCGTGGGCCTCGCCAATGCCTTCTATGCCGTCGTCTGTCCGGAGCCTGACGACAAGCTCGCTCACCTGGCCCACCTCGTTGATGGAGGTCCAGAACGGGCGGTCAAATCGGGGCCAGACGAGCACGTCCAGCTTAACGTCCGTTATCTTCATGCAATTCTCCTGTTCTCAGACGAGCCTCTCTCGGACCGCACACCGACGATGAGTTCGAATGAATGTCAAGGCTCCAAAGCTTTAGCGGCAGCTCAGGGCAAGCTCACGGCCCTCAAGCCGGGATAGATGGTAGCAGCAGTCGTGTGGGTGCACCAGGGGACGAGGGACAGCCAATCAACGGCCTGTTTGAAGTGGTCCGCTCCGGACTTGAACCGGGAGCCTATTGATTAGGGGTCGATAATAGCCCTTCGTCCGCCTTACCTCACATCCACTCTCTATCGGGTGTTACACGCGCCGAAAGGTGATGGCGGCGCCGTGCCCTAACTCTGTTGAAAGCCCCTTACCTGGAATTTTGTCGGCAGAATTGATCGCGGGCTTTGGCGACTAATGACCCAGCCATCGACTAAACGCAAGTCAGGCTCTCATGAGAGGGGTTTGAAGCGGGCCATTTCATAGTGAAGACTATCTATAGCTCAAAATGCATGAAGTCCTTCGAATGTTGCCATTGACCTCCCCATGAAAATCCTGCATTGACAAGGGCGTCTACCAGAGATTGCTGTATGTTGAAGAAGCCTCTCTGAGCATACCCATTGAGGGCTTGCCTTCGCCTACTAATGGAATCAATGAGTTGTTCCAACTGTTCAATCTGCTGTTGGACCGCCTGCGAGGGATTAGCCTGAGCCTGTAACTGTTGCAGCTGCTGTGTTTGCTGGTCTACCCACTGCTGGCTGAAAGTACTCTGAAATGTCTGGCTCGCTTGTCGCATGACATTGGCGCCTTGTTGCATTCCAAGATCAACGCCGGTCACTGCCCTAATAACACGAATCTCATGCTGATTTCGAATGTGTGGATTGCCTTGACGATTGATGTCGACGGCTCGCCCCTCCGCATGATTGCTCAAATTCCCTGAAGCAGTTAATCTCGGTACAAATGCCCAGTAGTTATGGATTACCGGATTGATGCCTTGTCCACTCAACGCGTTCTCGGCTGCCTGAAGAGGTGCGCTCATGTCAGTGTGCGCCGGTGTGCTGTTTCCAAAGAACGTAACTTGGACAATATTGTTGTCCAGATATTCTGCCGGGTTCTGAATTCCTCGAGCTTGGTAGAGTGGCCTCAACTGGCGATAGGATTCCAATTCAGGCTGCCGAAAATGACTCTGGATACTAGGATGAGCATCCCACTCACTGCGAATCTCAACCTCAACCCCGGCTCGGCGCTCTTGCTCTTCAAGGAGTACGGTTTCTTCCGTTGACTCATTAAACTGAGACAACGTTTGCTTTATCAATTCGTGCCTATCGTGAAGCTCCTCATTGGACAGAGACCGAACATCTACACTGGACTTAAGCTCGTTGGGAATTATTGGAAGCGTCTCCGCGCCGAATTGTCTAAATACAAGCCCATTTATAGAGGCAACGCTAGTCTGGTTGTCCCGCCTCGTTGCTTTCACCCGAGGCTGCATCGCGTGCTTCACGAGACGCTGCACGTACTGGTTGCCGTAGTCGTGCTGGAGCCGCCGAACTATCTGGGTTCGCACGCTGGCGTTGGCCGGAAGAGAAAGACGGCGGTCTCCGATTAGGGCCGCGTGTCGCTCAAACGTGCTCTGGCCGGAGTCTCTACCGAGACGGCCATCT
>JADFKI010000172.1 GCA_022565015.1 Chloroflexota bacterium | reverse complement strand
CGTTTTGCCCAGCTCTGGGATGAAGAACACAGGGTCATAGGCAAAGCCGTTGTCGCCCTTTGGCTCACCGACGATTTCACCCTCACACCTGCCGTCAAAGGTCCGGACCGACCCGGAACTTCCGCGCTGCGGCTCCAGACTGGGCGATGCGATGGCTATGACGCAGCGAAAGTGAGCGGTCCAGGGTGTCGGCCTCTCCCGAAGGTTGCGGAGAAGCAACGCGATGCGGTCTCCGTCGCTTGCTCCCTCACCGGCGTACCTCGCTGAATGCACGCCTGGCTCGCCTGCCAGAGCGTCGACCTCAAGCCCCGAATCATCGGCCAGCGTCATCAGGCCGCTCAGGCGGCAGTAGGTAGTCGCCTTGAGGACGGCGTTCTCTTCGAAGGTGGCGCCGGTCTCCTCGACATCTTCCCCCACGCCGACGTCATCCAGGGACACAAGCTCGTAGGGCACGTCGGCCAGAAGCTCTCGCAGCTCCCTGAGCTTGCCCGCGTTGCGAGTGGCGACCAGCAGCCTGCTAGTCAGCGGCGACTGCCTTCTCCATCTCCACCGAGTAGGCGCCCCCACGGGCTGCGCTGGTTACCCTGGCGCGATGGTAATACGCCTGCATCGCCGCTTCCCCGTTTTCGGCCAGGCCCGCCCAGGCCTTGAGTGGCGCGGCTTGCAGGCCGCGTCCGAAGGAGAAGCTGAGCTCCCACGGCGTGCCGACCCTGGCGGCCTGCACATTGATTGCGTTGAGGTTTTCGGTGGCCTCGGCGTCGCTCTGCCCGCCGGATAGGAACACGATGCCCGGCACGGCGGCCGGTACGCTGCGCATGAAGCAGTCGATGGTCATCTCGGCGACCCGCTCGGCCGACGCCCTATCGGATGCTTCCTTACCGGATAGCACCATGTTGGGCTTGAGCAAGGTGCCGGTCAGGTCGACGCGCTGGCTGCCGAGCTCACGATAGACCTGTCGCAGCGTGGCCAGCGTGACCTCGTAGCAGCGCTCTATGCTGTGCGTGCCATCCATCAGCACCTCGGGCTCCACGATGGGGACCAGGCCCGCCTCCTGGCTGAGGGCGGCAAAACGGGCCAGCAGATGCGCGTTTGCGTCGATGCAGTACTGGCTGGGAATATCGTCCCCGATGGTGATCACCGCCCGCCACTTCGTGAAGCGAGCGCCCAGCTCATGATACTCCTTCAGGCGGTCTCTGAGGCCGTCGAGGCCGTCGGTAATGAGCTCGCCCGGCGCGTTCGTGAGGGGATTCGTGCTCTTGTCGACCTTTATGCCTGGAATTATTCCCCGGTCCTGCAGAAGCTTGACCAGGGGCGTGCCGTCGGCGGCGTTCTGTCTCAGGGTTTCGTCGAACAGTATGATGCCGCTGATGAACTCGTTGGCGCCATTCGTCCTGATGAGCAGCTCGCGATAGTCCCTCCGGTTTTCCTCGGTGCACTCGGCGTTGATGGAGTCGAAGCGTCTCTTTATGGTCCCGGTGCTCTCGTCGGCGGCGAGTATGCCCTTACCCGGCGCCACGATCTCGTTCGCAATCTTCTGAAGCTGTTGGATATTCACGACCGGCCTCCTTCTGAGCTTCAAGCCCGACTAGCCACCCTTCATTATAGCTACAGTTTGCTCTACCGCGTCCCTATTTCCAATGATAAGCGGGGTGCGTTGATGAGGTCTTTCGGGTTGAATGTCCAGAATCCTCTGCTCCCCCGAAGATGCCGCCCCACCTGCCTGCTCCGCCACGAAGGCCAACGGGTTGGACTCGTACATCAGCCTAAGCTTGCCTTCGGGGCTGCCTGGATTGCCGGGGTACATGAAGATGCCGCCCTTAAGAAGGTTTCGATGGAAGTCGGCGACAAGGGAGCCCACGTAGCGCAGGGAGTATGATTCTCGTAGCGCCAATACCGCCATCTGGGTCGCCCCGTCCAGTGTATTGAAATTTCCTTCGTTGGTGCTGTAACAGGAGACCTCGTCCGGTATTCGGATGTCCGGGTGCGTCAACTGGAACATCTTCTCGGGCCTGTTTAGTGTAAAGCCCTGCACCCCGTCGCGAGTCGCCAGCACCATCATGGTGCTGGAGCCGTATACCGTGTACACCGCCGCGACCTGCTCTCTTCCCGGCCGCAAAAGGGAAGCATCGCCAATCGCCTCGCCAGGGTCTCTCTTCCAGATGCCGAATATGGACCCGATGCTGATGGCGACGTCGATATTGGACGAGCCGTCCAGTGGGTCCATCTGGACTATATAGTCTTGTCCCGCGCCGTCACCAAGGACGACGGTGCCCTCAATCTCCTCGCAGCCTATCGCGGCGACCCTTCCGCTGCCTTTCAGGACTGAAACGAAGGCGTCGGATGCAAAGGTGTCGAGGATCTGCACCACTTCGCCCTGGACGTTGATATCGCCGGTAGAGCCCAGGACGCCGGCCAAAGCCGCTGCCTCCACCTTGGACTGGACCAGCCGGGCCCCTTCCGCCAAGGCCATGATGACAGCATCCAGGCCATCGTAGTCCTTGTTGTTTCCCCAAGTCGAGACTGCAAAATCGGCGAGTGTCTCGTACAACGATCGCGTCGTGCTCACGTCTGCCTCCTGGCTCTCACATCACAATTCCGCCTTCGCGCGCCAGACCTCGCTCAATCTGGATTATATCGTAGCTGCTCTTGCCGTACATAGGTGCGTAAGGCCGATAAAACACCCGCCATGAAGATTACGCGGAATGGTTTTCGGGCTGGGCAGTACGGCTGACCGATGGATGGCGTTGCGACGTGAAGAGGGCTAGCCTAGTGGCCTGAAGGACCTGACGGTGCGCCTAATCGCCCCTGCCCTTACCCTGCGGAAGACGCTGGAGTTATAGAACAGATAGGCTGAAAGAACAAGGCCAATAGAGGCGAATATGAGAATGAAGGGCAGCCTCGATGGAGTAGTGTCCCCAGTACCTACGGCTCGCGAAACCGTTAGCTCCGCGCTTGCCCCTCCGGAGCGGTAGCCCGCTAACGCCGAACGCGCCGACAGGCTGATTGAGTCGAGCTCGGCAATAGGCGTAAAGCTGAAGACGGCCCTGCCCGCCTCGTCGGTCTTCGCGGCCAGAGTCTCGCTTTGCGGGCCGATTATATCCAACGAGACCTCAGCGTTGGCTACAGGCACGTCTGCCGAAGATACCCGGGCGACGATCTCGACGGTCTCGCCCGCGATCAACCTGGGCACATCCAAAATGACGTCCAGGTCACGCATCAATGTCTCGTAGGACAGCGTCGCGCCCTGAAGGCCTGGTGCGGCGGCGGTAATCGAGATGCGCCCGCTCGCAGAGCTATGCGGCGATGGGATGGTTACAAAGGACTGTCCCGCCGGGATGCCAACGCTGTCGGGAAGGTCGGCGCCCTGGGCGACCAAAGTGGCATCGAAACCGCCGTGAAGTGAGACGGGCACTCCCTTGGAGTCGACGATTTGAATCGAAATCGTCGCCGGGACCGCGTCCGTGCCAAGGGGAAGCTCGGGCCCGTGCCGCAACACGAGACGCGGCCCCACTGGCCCGTGGCTGGTCAGCACTATGTTGGCCGGCCCCAGTCCAGGAACCGCCGCAGACATCATGGCGCTGCCAGGCTGCTGAGAGGTACGGACGGAATACATCAGATAGGCGCTTGCAGCGTCACATGGCGACGGCGCGGAGACCGAGGCCAGAGATACCACCTGCGGCGCCGAGGAGGTCACGAATACATCGGTGCACGGAAATTCCACCGGGTTCTGGCGCTCGTCGAAGGCCTGCAACATCACCGCGTCACGTTCGTAGCCGGTGGCCGGCAGGGATGGCAGCAGCGGGTAGGCCTTGATTCGGACCGGCGCTCCCATCTCGGTGCCCGACGTAACCGAAACCCAGGCGTCGCCTGCTTCCACGGATTGTGCCTGGGCGGTGATGTTCACATCCCCCGATTTTCTCGCCGTCCACTCCATTATCATCGAGTAGTCGCCTCGGGGGATTACGAGGCTCCGAGGCACCTCGATGGTTTCCGGAGCGGAGCTGGTCAGCACGACCTCAACGTCCCTGGGCGCGAGATAGGGGACTCCGCTTCCGTCCACGATAGACACCGCCAAGATTCCGGAGGCGCCCGGATAGATCGTGGGTGGCAGCAGCGCAACGTCCAGCGTAAACGGCGGCTTCGCTCCAAGACGGCTGAACGTCTCCAGCTCAATTTCACCGTCTTCGTACCCGTTGGCGACTGCCGAAAGACGAACGACGCCCGGCTTGAAGGTCACCGAAAGGGGCACGGAAACGTAGCTCGAAGCAGCTTCGACGATCACTTCCGCCGGCAGGTCCGCGATTTCAGGACCGTCGCTGGCCAGAAAGACACGTACAGGTACGGACGCCTGCCGGGGAGACCCGTCAGGTCCCAGCAGCTGGACGTAGAGTACCTCATGCGTCTCTCCGTCGGCCAGGAGGGCTGACGGGGCCAGCGTTACGGAAAGCTTACCCTGTTCTTCCGAGGATTGCGCCAGGGCGGCGCCTGGTAAACCGGCCGTGAAGAGCATCAGCATTGCGCCGACGCAGATGGCCCTCGCAACGTAAGCGAGAGCCCGCATCAAGCAAGGCCGGCCGTTGCCGTCTTTGAAGGGCCCGTGGCCGCTCATTGAGGGCCATCCGTCTTGCCGAACAGAGGGCCCCTCTTCAGGAATGTTCCTCTATCTTCAGTCCTTGCCCGTTCCTCGGGTCCTCTTTCGGCGGCATCCTCTCTCCGGGCACGAGACTCTTGGCGCTCCATTAGCGCCTCCTGCCTCTTCACCGACTTTTCGAGCGTCTTGGCAACGCTCGCCAGCGCTTCCACCGCGGAGGTGTGTGACTTCAGGTGCACGGCGTAGTTGGATACCGAATCGCTGAGCTCGAGAATCGACTGCCGGATTTGCGCCTGCTCGGCGACAAGTCCGTCGACGGCATCCACGACGGGGCCGATGGGAGAATCCTGGCTGCCCCTCAGGTCTACCGCCGTCGAGTGCGACGAAGGGCCTGCGGCGTAGATTCGAGACAATCGGGCGTCGAAGGCAACCCCTTCAGTTTCGGGCGTCGGCCTACCCGCGGAATCGGGCTCCAAGATGTCGCCAGGCCCTGTGGGAAGTGCCGATTGCTGCGGCACCTTCCGAACGCCTTCCCCCTTGCGGAGTACAGTCATGTGAAACATCACCATCGCCGGGATGTACAGCAGCGAAATCAGGACCGCGATGGAGATGAAGATAATGCCCTTCTTGCTGGTCAAGAAGAGGACGGGCGTGCCGACCCAGGGAACCCTGAGCACCAGCTCCCCCTGAACCAGGCCGGCGGTCACGGGCCAGGGGTCCGCCGTGCTGTTGTCGCCCTTGGTGAAAAGCACCTTTGAGCCGTCCTGCACGCCGGTCCGCTGAACACGATGCAGTATCGTACTGGGGCCGTTGACCGCTTCGGCGGCGGCAGGGGCTTTGTAGGCGACGATGTCGCCATCTCGGATGCCTGAAAATGGCACGCTTTTCAAGAGGATGACGTCGCCGGCGGCGAGTGTGGGCTCCATGCTGTCGCCTTTGACCAGGCGAAGGGGCAGAAAGCTGCCGGAATAGGCCGAAAGGCCGGTGTATACGAATAGTAGAAGAAGGATTGCGAGCCGGACGCTGATCATCCGGGCCTTCAGCTGGGAGGGCAATTGGGCGTCTTGAAGGTCCAAGACCGCCGGTCCGCTACGGGCAGCCATTCAGTCTCGTCACGATCGTGCTGAAGCTCGTGGGGCCACCCGATGCAACGCCCAGGTCCACCTTCATGCTCACGCCCTCCTGCTGGTTGGCGCTGGCATTGCCATTAGTAAGGTAGAGCGTCGTCATAAGAACGCCGTCGCCGAATACATCCACCTTGTAGGTCCTGTCCAGGGGCCAGGCGGTGGGTACGGTCTCGGTAATCCGAGCGGCGTACACGAGGTTGCCGCTAACCAGCGTGTTTCGAATAATGGGATGGTTTCCCGAAGCCTCCCGGCCGGGACAAGCCTCGGCATTCGATGGTCTGTCGTTGTTCTGCAGCTCGTGACCCTCCAGCGTGAAGAGCACGTCGGCATCGAGGGTAAACCGCTCCTCCACCACGGCGAGGCGTTGAGTGGAGCCGGTCACCGTAAAGGTATCGACACCCCCCGACACGAGTAGCAGGCCGATGCCCACCAGCACCAGCGCAATTGATGCGGCGACAAAACGGACTTCCGGGCGGCCCAATACGTCCATAAGCAGGCTACTCCGTCGTGCGCTGGACCTTGATGGTGATGGAGTCCGGTATACCGGCGCCGAGGCTGATCTGAACGGTAACGCCCTCTATTGTGGTTGCGTTGTCCGCACCGTTGTCGACATATAGCGTGCCGATGGGCAGACCGTCTCCAAAGACCTCGATTGCGTAAGCCCTGGTGCTGCTCCAGGAGTCGACAAGCTGCTCTTTGACCTCGAACCGGTAGACGAAGTCGTCTTGTGTGAGAGCCGTGTTGACCGCACCGAGGCCCGCCGACGCATCAACGGGCGAGCCAATCGCATCGCCGATGGCGGCCTGGTTTGCCGGGACTTTCGTGATAGTGCTGTTCCCCACGGCCGTGTCTGGGTCCAGGATGAAGTTCTCGGTCGAGAAGTCTACCAGCGTGTCCGTTGTAGTCACGGTTAACGTCGCGACGCCAGAGGCCGAGACGACGATGATGAATCCGATTAAGCCCAATACAAAGGCCGGTAGGCTGCGAAGCTTGTCCAGCAGCACCTTGTACCTCCAGTCGAACGCACTTATATCCAAGTGCTATATAACCGGGGGCTAAGGAACGCTTAATATAGTTAGGGGTTTGGGCTCGGTGTGAAGTAGGTGTGGTCTTCGCGGCTTAAGAGGCAGTCGTCGGGCGATGCCGCCGGCTCGCAACGAGCTGATGAATCAGGTCGAAATGAAAGGCCCCGGAGGTTCCGGGGCCTCGAATAAGCACGGCTAGTAGCCTGCGCGTAACAAGAATTTACGCCACCATGCGTCACCGCCCTGGCGCCGGACGTAGCGGGGCTCGCCGCTCGCTTCCCGTCGCATAAGCACGTGCAGGCGTTGGACCTCCGTCCTGTGTAGCTCCAGCTCATCCCGCAGGACCGCCACCATCTTGTCCAGGTGGTGGATATCCGCCTGGGTCGCCGGTCTCGGCGGCCTGGGTTGCAGCGACGCCCTGACCGGCCTCTCGGGCTGCTCTATGTGTGTCTCCGGCGGTCTCACCTCTTCGTCCTCCAACGCCTTACCCATTATGGCGCTTACCAGTGCCGACTCCACATTTCGCCAGCTGTTCTCGTTGGTGACCGGATCGGTCTGCTGCAATTTCCCCTCCCGTACAGTGCCTCCTAAACACAAAGTTTTGGCTTTGGTTTAGTCCCACGAGACAGTTAACCAGGCCGAGGAGGCACTATAGGACGAAGATACACGAAGGTCGAGAACCCCGCTTAGTTTGAAACAGGTCTAGTTTTTTGGAAAGTTTTTATACTTTTCCGAAAATGCGAGCTGCAAATTACGAAGTGTTTTGGCACACCCTCGGGCATGACTTCTATTGGGACGCCAGATTGCCTTCAGTCCCATCGATGCAGGCAATGCCCATCAACGCCAGCCCTGGAGCAGAGGCTATTAATGAAGCGCCGATAGGTGCGACGCGTCGTTGAATCGCGAGATCCGCCAGAGGGCAGAGTTGTGGAGCAAGTCGCCGTCATTAGACCAGCGTTCCAGGTCGAGGCTGAAATCGAAGATGCCGGTATTCTGCGCGCCTAAACCCCAGGTCCGTCCCGTGCCGAGGAGGTTCGCGATCATGAATGCCAGGATACCACCGTGGGTGAATACGAGCACCTGGTCATCGTTCCCGTGTCGATTGAGCAGGCCCTCGACGACGCGACTGCCGCGGCTTCGACGCTGAGCCAACGTTTCGGCGCCCTCGACCAGGTCCCAGTTCCTGGACCTTTCGACCTCCTCCGCGATGTCCGGGTATCGGCTGTAGATCTCGGGCCAGGTAAGTCCCGAAAATACGCCCATGTCCTGCTCCTTAAGGTCGTCCCAATAGGAGATCGCGAGGGGCCAGGAGGCTGATACTATCTGAGCGGTCTCGGCGGTCCGTTTCTGAGGGCTGGAGTAGACATGAGTCGGTTGGAAGTCTTCGTCTTTAAA
>JADFKI010000171.1 GCA_022565015.1 Chloroflexota bacterium | reverse complement strand
GTTCGGCTCCTGGACTTTAATCACTGATCTGATATAAGCTTCTGACGAATAAGAGTCGTCAGACCTGAGGTTTACGCGGCTAGTAGTAATCGGAAATACGGGTGGGAAGCCAATTACCGTGACGAATTAAATTATACGGTGATAGAACATATGTGTCAATATCGCACTTCATGCAACAATCCGGATTCCAGTATGATTTAGGAAAAATCAGCTCGAGAGGAGCAGGTGAGTAGCAGTCAGAGGCCGTTCTCGGAGCTTGCCGGCATGGTCAGGCAGGCCCGCCTGCGTAAGCGAATGCCCCAGCGGCGGCTGTCGAGCGCCCTGGGCATGAGCGAGGGCTACGTCGGCCATCTGGAGGGCGGACGCACGAGGCCGACGGTGGGCACTTTGAAGGCCATCTCATCAGTCCTTGGCCTGCCCTACGGCCGACTTGCCCTGGCAGCCGGATATATCACGTCTGAGGAATACGACAACCCCTTGGACGAAAGTCAGCTGGCGAGGCTCAACGAGGTCAACGAACTTACCGATGAAGAGTGGGATTCGGTGCGGGACTTCGCTCGATACATTCGCAGCAGGCGTCATGAGGACAACGGAACCTAGTCGGGCTCCTGGAGGTCCAGTGGCACGTCACCGCCCCCTGCGGTAATGGTCCTGACGAGCTGGGCCTTCTCCGCGGGTATGGCCAGATCCTCTGGGGAGTAACGCCAACCCTGCGGCCCGCCCAGGAACCAGGCGGCAAACTCCTCCGCCTGCCTCTCGGCCTTGGCGTGGTTCACCCACTGCCACGAGGAAAAGTAGAAGCTCGTTCCCACGTGCAGCATATGATGCCCGACGGCGTGGGCGACGAGCCAGCGGAACCAGGGCCGTGTAAGTCCCGGGCGGACGCCTATGACGCCTTCGATTATCGCCTCCTTCACCCTGCCCTGGAAGGGAAAGGTAACGACCTCGAGGCCCAGGTTCGATACGACCAGCTTGAGGTCCACGGGAAGACTCAATTCGTACCTGTGCCATAGCTCGGCGGCCCTCAGTTTTGCGTGCAATCCTTGCCTCATGATACAGAACGTATGTTCTTTATTGTGCCCATGCCTTATATCTTGTGTCAAGGGTGGGCGATAGCCATACGGCGGTTCTTCGACCCTCATACGGCACGACCATAATATTAAATATCGTACCCGTTATGCCCTGAAACCTTTAGTTGATGGATGTTGTACTTGATAAACTTAATAAATAAGTTGAATTAAATGAACTTATCGGATATAGTGGACGTGTGGCGCGCGAGGAAAAGATAGCCGAAGGAGAGGACTCGGATGTTGGACCCGTTATTGAATCTTCGCATAGCAAGCTTGGAGCGTCGCGCGCCCCTCAAGGAAGCGAAGCGTACATCCGAAGCACGCCGGTCCGACCCTATGAATTCGAGGGGTGCGTTTCCGTACGATGCGTGGCCGGCCAGGCTCGGCGACGCGCTCATCAGGCTCGGCATGAAATTGAAGACGAGGCCGGCGGCTCGAGGCTACGGACCTGGGCTCAATATCGGTTAGTCCGTGCACGAATATAACCGGCGAGGCACGAATAATGGCTAGAGACTGGCAAGAGCTCACGAAACTGACACAGGGCGCTCCAATAACCGTGGAGAGGGTTCGGCTGGAAGGAACAGACATAGCCGTCGAGGGAAGCTTCGAGCTCCCGCCCCTGGCACGCCTTCCCGCAGAGGACCAGGTATTCGTTATGGCCTTCGTTCGCGGCCACGGGTCTATCAAGGAGATGGAGCGGGTCTTTGGCGTCAGCTATCCCACCATAAAGAACAGGCTAAATAGCCTCGCTGACCGGTTCCAACTGGTGGAGGTGGTTCCGGCAGAGTCCCATTCGCAGGTGCTGGATGAACTGGAGAGCGGCGAGATAAACGTCAACGAAGCCATCGATAGGATGTCGCGATGATATATCCACCTTCGATACTGCGACTGAGCATCAAGGGCGAGGGACACCGATTCGGCCTTTGGCTTCCCCTGGTTTTGATCTGGCCCATCTTCTTTGTTCTGGCGCTGGCGTTGTCTCCGCTGGTCCTGGTGACGGCGGCAGTCCTCTGGCCCATGGGATGGGGGAGGCCGTTGCTCCTGGCGGGACCGGCCATATTTCGCATCTTTTGCTCACTCAGGGGGCTGGAGATCAACGTCCAGGATGAATCGCAGATTGTTTACGTCCACTTTCGATGACCTCGAGTAAATGAGGAGCCGTAATGAACGGAGATCGCAGACGGGTGCTGGAGCTGGTGGCGGCCGGCAAGATAACGACGGTTGAAGCGGAGCGCCTTATTGACGCCATCGAGACCAGTGAATCCAGCCCCGGAGTTGTCCCGGGCAGCGTCTACGTGGAGCAGGAGGAGATGCCTTACCTGCCTCCGATTGATGATTCGGGAGCTAAAGACGAGCCTGAAGAAAAGGCACCGGGCACTCGCGAGGAGACCTTCACTGTGGGCCAGTCCCCCAACCTGATCGTCAGGGGGTTTAACGGCCGAGTCCGTGTCGAGGCGGGCGCTGATGGGGTGATTCAGATGAAAGCCAAAATCAAGAGGGCCTCAAGGGTCATTTTCGAAGCGGTCCAGGAAGGCGACACCGTGACTATCGCGGCCAAACGCAAGAGCGGAGGCCTGGACCTGTTCGGCCGGTCGCCGGGCGCTGAAATTACCGTAACGGCTCCGGCGGCAACCAGTATCGATCTAACGACTAGCAACGGGCCCATTGAGCTTCGCGGAATTGAGGGCTCCGGACCCGTCACGACTAGCAACGGCCGGATACTTCTGGAGAACGTTAAGGGCCGCCACGACATGCGGACCAGCAACGGACGCGTGGAGGTCAACGGCATGGAAGGCGACGGTGAGGTGAGGACCACCAACGCCTCAATCAAGATCCTTAACGTGCGAGGCGCATTCCAGGCTTCGACGAAAAATGGGTCTATTTCCCTCGACGGTGAGCTGGCGCAGGGTGCCGCATGCAGGCTTGAAACCTCCAACGGCAGCGTGAGTGTCAAGCTCGCCGGTGAGCCGAGCCTGAGGATCGACGCGCGTACCTCCAATGGCAGGGTACGGTCGGAGTTGCCGGCCTCGATTGTTGCTTTCCAAGACAAGAATCATCTGGTGGCCACGATCGGAGAGGGCGACGGCGAGCTATTTATTCGGACCACCAATGGGTCAGTGCTCATCGAATAGCCTTTCACCCGTCAAGCATGCACCTGTGCTGACGCGGCGTCAGGCCAGAAAGATAGTGAAATGAACCAACACAGTAGAAGGCGAATTCTGGACCTTCTCTCAGAGGGCAAGATAAGCGTGGACGAGGCCGAGCGCCTGCTCAGCCTGGCCGGCGACAAATCCTCAAGAAACTCGGAAGGCAATATTAGAAGGGAAAACGAAACGACGCCCCCTCCAAAATACCTGCGCGTCGTCGTTGAACCCGGCCCTCAGGCTGGAGCGGAGGGGGCCGGCGAGCGCGTCAATCTACGTGTGCCAATGGCGTTGATCCGAGCAGGCATGCGGCTGCCGGCCATAATACCCGGCGGCGTTGCGGACAAGGTCAACGAGGCCCTGCGGGATAACGGCATTGACCTGGACGTGAGGGGCCTCAAGGGTGACGAGCTGGACGAGCTGATCTCGGCGCTCAGCGACCTCGAAATCGACGTCGAGAGCGGCGAGCACAAGGTCAGAGTCTTCGTGGAATAAAGCCCTGGGGTCGTCGGGCCTGGCAACGCGCCGCAACCAGAGGGCGAGGGGTCGGCGCCACCGGCCCTCCTACCTCTTTAACTTGTTTGCCCGCCTGCGAGTTTTTAGTGCGGCGATCAGTCCCAGAGGCCCCAGCAGCAGCAGCCCGTTGCCAAGTGCCGCCCCGAGCGAGATCTCCGTCGTGCGGCTGCAGCCTCCTGGCGAAGGCCGATCGCCGTCACCATCCGCGCCTTCGGGTATCGCCACTTGAGTCTCCACCTCAGCCGCCTGCGTAGGAGAAACTTCAGGCACGGCGGTCGGTGGCGGAGGCGTTGGCGTGACCGTCAGCAGGCTTGCCACTAGCGGAGGGCTCGGGGCGAGGGCCGTGGCGGTCGCCCTCAATGGTGTCGGCGTGCTGGCCGCGGACGTTGGTACAACGAAACTGAGGTTTATCGTCCTGTCCTGCCCCGGAAGGAAGTGGACTGAAGACAGCAGCGGCTCCGAAGGAACGCCATCCAAGAGGAACGTAATTTCCTCGCCAACATAGCTCGGTTCAGGAGGCGCAATGACGAGGTTAATGTATCGTCGGTCCTGAATTAGGGCCGGAAACGTCTCGTAGTCTCCAATCACGGCCACAAGTCTCGCGCTCTCTGAGAGGACATTGCCGTCAACTGCAATGGCGCCGTTAAAGATGGCGGGCCTCGCGGGTGTGGCGGTCGGTGAGGCCACGCGAATCGGCGTGATGGTGGGACGAGGCGTATTGGTGGGCGACGGCGTCGGAGTGGCTACCTGGGCCAACACCGTGGCCACGCTGATCGTTGGAGTGGGCGGAGGGAGCACGTGTGTCGAAATCGGTATGCTCATGGGACCCCCGTTTGAGGCTATCTCTATAGCGCCTGCGAGGGAGGAGGCGGGGGTGTCGCCCCTTACCCTGATCTGAATGGTGCCTTCCCCCGAAACGGGTCCCGTTGGCCTGAGGAGTTCTATCCAGGTGGGCCAGTTGCTTATCTCCCATTCTATGGTGCCTCGGCCATCGTTGACGACATCGAATCCCGCGGACGGCGTTTCGCCCGAGATAATCGTTCCGAACGCCCATGACCCGGGAGAGGCAGAAATAAGCGGGCCCCGCTCGACGTCGAATACGTCCCCTTCAATCTTCGAAACAAACGGATCCATTTCCCAATCGTGGTAATTCCTGAGCTGTGCCGTAATCATGTATTCGCCCGGCAGAGAACCATATGGAACAGCCCACGTGAAGGTCGTATTGTCAGATTCATCTCCCGAACGAACGTGTATCAGAAGGTCTTCGCCCGCGAGGTTGCTGTTGTAAATCACGGAGTTTGATGGGCCCACGATGGAGAATATAGCGCGATAGTCGATATCTACGTCGCCCTCGTTTTCAATGCGGAAAACGAAGTCCAACAATTCGCCGGGCTTGACGCTTTTGTCTTGAGCCCGAATTCGCGTAAAGTCGCCATCGGGATTACGGTCTATGGAAGCCATTATCGTAACGTCCTTGTCCCCGGCGTTGGACTCAATTACAAGCTCCCCCCGGAATTCACCCAGAAGCGCCGTCTCCAACACCTTCAGGGTAATCCTTCCCGTATCCAGCTGAGTCTGGTTCAGATTTGGTGAGACGAGGTCCAGCCAGTCGTCGGGATATTCGGTGATCTTCCACACCAGGATTCCATCTCCGGCATTTGCTACTATGATGTCCTCCGACGGCGTATCGTCTTCCTCAACAAGGCCAAAGTCCACGAGTAACTTTGACACGAACAGCTCGGCGTTTACTTCGACGAAGAAACCATCATCGACCTCATCAATGACCGTCGTCGGATCATCGAGCCTCCGGATGCTTACGAAAACGTCATAGCCGCCTCGCCTTGAAATCAGCGGTATCTTCCATCGAAAGGCGACAAGCTGCTGCTGCTCAGGCAAAGAAGAGATCTCTATGCTTTCGTCCTCTTCAAGGCTATCGTAGAGGGGTATATCACGCGGTCCGTAGACGTTCAAGACGACTATATAGTCCTGAGAGATGTTGGGGTCGTCGTCGCTTACCTCGGCCAAGAACCTCGTGTCGGTGATTACCACCTCTATCATGACAGGCTCGGCCGGTTCAAACAGGTCCCGTATGTTGTCCTTGGTATCCTTGACATCTATATCGGTGAGCAGAATCTCGGGAATAGTGGGCTGTGGAGGCGCGGCGGCAAACGCGGGACTGCTGGAAAACGACGTTAAGAAGAACAGCGCAGCAGCCACGAAAAAGGCAGAGACCGGCCTATGGACGGCGGTCAACCCCATTAGATGTGCTGTCAGCTTCATCGGACCCCAGACTAATCGTTAAATACTTCAATCCAACTGATATTCAGGCAAAATATGCCTTTGAGACAGTATTACACGCCGCCTTGTAAAGTCGTCCCGGTTTAGAGACCTCAATTAGCCCTTTTTTGAGTTTAAGTTTAGCAATTGCCTTCATGAGTGCGCCCAGGGTTCACTTCCCTTGACACCTGTCTGAGTAGGGATAAAATCACGATGCTCGATTTCTTTCAGGCAATCGACGGCAAATGAAAACGCAATATCTTACCTGAGAGAAGGGGGACTAGATGAACGGCGAAGAGCTTAAGAGGAAAGTGCATTCAGGCGGAATTATCTACGGCACCATGCTTAGCATGAGCCAGAACCCCCGCTGGACGACGACCATGTCGGCATTCGGACTCGATTACGTGGTGATCGACACCGAGCATTCGCCGCGTGGCAGGGACGACGTCGCCGATTTTCTTGCCGCATTCAACTACAGCGGCGTCGTGCCCATAGTCCGCATTCCAATTCCGCGCTCCCACTACGTGACCATGGCGCTGGACGCAGGCGCACAGGGCATCCTCGCCCCGTATTGCGAGACCGTCGAAGAGGTGAAGGAGGTCGTGGTGGCGGCGAAGTGGCGCCCGCTCAAGGGAGCTCTGGCAAAAAGGGTCATCGAGACCGGCGAGTTTCCCAGCCAGGCGACGAAGGAGTATCTCGAGAACCGCAGTCGCAACAACGTTTGCATCATCGGAATCGAAAGTCCCGCCGGAATCGAAAAGATGGATGAGATGCTGAAAGTGGACGGCATAGACGCCGTGTTCGTCGGCCCCAACGACCTTAGCATCTGCCTTGGCGTGCCCGACCAGTACGACAGTCCGGTCTATGAAGCCGCGCTCCGAGAGATACTGGCCAAGTGCAAGGCGGCCAACACCCCGACACTCATTCATCATCAGACCATCGCGCTTACTCAGAAGTGGCTTAGGGAGGGCGCGCGATTCGTCCTGTACAGCAGCGACGCCCGCACCATGCACAACGGGTTCCGCGAAGAGTTCGGCGCCATCAAGAAGGTTGGCGAAGAGCTCGGCGGTGGTGCGGCGGAGGGCGTCGGCGAGTCTGAGGAAGTCATTTAGAGGGGAGGCGCCATGAGCTGGCATTTCATCAACATCAACGGCCCCTTCGGAGGCACGACGGAAGGCCCGGCGTGGGACGGCGCCGGCCTGCTCTTCACCCACATCCCGGCGAGTCAGATCATTCGATTCGATCCGGCGACGAGCACGTCCTCGGTATATAAAGAGGACACCAACCATGCCAACGGCCTTACGTTCGACTCGGAGGGCAGGCTCTATGCCTGCGAAGGCGGAGCGCGACGCGTCGTACGCTATGAGGCCGACGGCACGCCAACGGTCCTCGCTGACGGATTCGAGGGCAAACGGCTGAACATACCCAACGACCTGGCCATTGACCCCCGGGGCCGAGTCTGGTTCACCGACCCGTACTACGAAGGCGCCGGTGGCCCGTGGAGCGAAGACCGGGCAAACAAAGACCTGGACCACGACTCGGTCTTTCGTCTCGATCCGCCTAATGCGGACGGATCATGGTCGATAAATAGGGTAACGTTCGATACGACCCGGCCGAATGGCCTGCTGTTCTCATTGGACCACCGCACCCTGTATGTCGCGCAAAGCGGCCGTAATCCAGATGAGAAACGGGAGCTTCGCGCATATCCGGTAAACGACGACGGCAGCCTGGGGACTTACACAGTGCTACACGACTTCGGAGAGCATCGCGGCATCGACGGCATGGTGTTGGACTCAGAGGGCTATATCGTCGCCACGGCGGGGTACCGCGCCGGTGGTCCCGGTCCTTCCATTTACGTGTTCGCGCCCGACGGCGGGGTTGTAGAGCGACATCCCCTGCCCTTCGACAGGCCCACTAATTGCACCTTCGCGGGCACCGACCTGACGACGCTGTACGTAACGACGGGCGAGGGCCATCTGCTGCGTGCCTTTACCGACAGGCAAGGCCGCCTCGGCTACCCGAAGGCCGGCTGATATTTCATGTTGCCCGTCGCCATTCGGAACTACGGTCGGATCGGCTCGAGTGATAAATCCCTTCCCACTTGGTAAGGGCTAAGGCTGGGATGTCCGACTCTTTAACTTGAATATCTTCCGCCCGAGGCGGATGCAT
>JADFKI010000170.1 GCA_022565015.1 Chloroflexota bacterium | reverse complement strand
TGGAGTTCTCCAAGAAGTTCGGCGCGACCCATACCATTAATCCCACGAAGGACAAGCTGGACGAAGCGGTCACTGAGATTACGGGCGGGCGCGGCGCCGACATCGCGGTCGAGGCCGCGGGCTACCCGGATACGCTGGAGGCCGTGCTGAGACTCGTCACCAAGTTCGGCAAGGTGATCATATTCGGCGTCCAGGGCGGAGCGCCCGGCAGCAAGACGTCTATCGAGTCGGACCTGTGGATGAGAAACCTGCCCACGATTATTCCGACGGTGGGCGCTGCCAGCGGCGATGCCATAACTCACATCGAGAACATGATCGAACTGAAGGCGCGCGGCTGGTGGGACCCTGGTGAGATGGTCACCCATAATATCAAGTTCGACGAGGTCCAGCGGGCGTACGACATGTACGAGAACCGCGACGACCTGGTCGTCAAAGTGGTCATGAGCATGTGAGGGTTGGTTGGACCTCTCCTCCACCGTGCTTGCAGGGAAAGTCGTGCAAAGGAGCCCCCTCCCTCTAACTCCCTCCCGCGAGGGGAGGGAGGACTTTCAGGCGTGCAGCAGGACCAACTGCACATAAATGTCTCCTTCTCCCCTGGTGGTCCGACGTGTCGGACTCCTCCGATAGAAGATCGGTCCGATGAATCGGACTCCGAAGATAATCAAAATACGGAGTCGGAGAGCCCGAAGATAAATCCTGATAAGAGTCGGGCGAAGATATTCATGTAAAGGAGTCGGAGGAGAAGGTTGGGATGAGGGGGCGTCGCCGTATCGTATTCGCAACGAAGGTCGTGCCATAGCGCGCCCTCTTCGTTGAAAGCGAGGGGAAAAGGTCCGAATATGCTTAGCTCATCCCGACGCGTCGGGACTCCTCGAAATGAATATCTGGGAAGGGCAGGGTCGAACCTATAGTGTGACAGTATGCCTCTTGACTGAAAGGGGAACAAAAGTCTCTTCCCCCTTTTTGGAGAAGGCTAGGATGGGGGTGACCGGCACGCACGTTCTCACGACTAGGTTGACCGGCGATTTAGGCACCAAATATAATGGCCTCATCCAACATTCCCTTAATGTGTCAAAACGAAAGGATTTGTAAGCCATGGCAGAGCTTTCACTGACCCCCAGCGCCATCCTGGGCGAGCTTAGCAAGAACGGGGTCACTCACGTGGTCTGGCTGCCCGACAGCGAGACGAACTTCATGTACAACCAGATGATGGAGGATACCAACATGGAGCTGGTCCCCGTGTGCAGGGAGGGCGAGAGCATGGCCGTGGCGGCGGGCCTGTGGGTCGGCGGCAAGAAGCCGGTCGTGCTTATCCAGAACACGGGCATGTTCGAGTCCGGCGACTCGATCAGAGGTCTGGGCCTGGACATCAATTTCCCCATGGTCATGATGATCGGGTATCGTGGATGGACCCGGCACGGGGTCACACCCGACTCCGCCGCAAGGTTCACCGAGAAGATCCTCGACGCCTGGGACATCGACTTCTTCCTGGTCGAGACCGACGACGACGTAGACCGGATTTCGACGGCCTTCGAGCTATCCGAGAGTAAGCAGCGCCCGGTGGCCTGCCTGATGGGAGCCGAATACGCCTAATGATTCCTCTGAACGAAGCGCTACGAATAATCGAGGAGCGCCGCGAGGACGCCGTAGTCCTGCCCACGATGACCGGCGGCAACGGATGGCGCGAGCTGACCCGCAACGAGGCGATGGACCTTCCCGTGAGCGGGGCCATGGGTAAGGCCTCTTCCCTCGCCTTAGGGCTTTGCCTGGCCCAACCGCAGCGCAAGATCATAGTCGTGGACGGCGACGGCAGCCTGCTCATGAACCTTGGCTCGCTGGTGACCATCGGCGGTAAGGCGCCGGAGAACCTGTACCACTTCGTGATGCACAACGGTGTCTATGCCGTCACGGGCGGGCAGCCGGTGCCCAATGCCGACGGCATCACCTTTGCGGGTCTCGCGGCGGCGGCGGGATACGCCAGAAGCTTTGAGTTCGACGACCTCGAGGACTTCGCCACCAGCATTGACGAGATATTCGCGGCCACGGGGCCTGTGATGATCGCCCTGAAATCGGAGCCGGTCATCGAGAACACGCCGGAGGAGATGAGGCCGAGGGTGGCGCGCCGCACTCCCCAGGCCATTAAGGAGCTAAAAGAGACTCTGAGCGGCTGTTAAGAGAGTATGTAAAAAAAAGGAGGGGCACTCCGACATGTCGGGGCGCCCCTTCTTGGTTTTTGCGGTCTTGCCGGGCGGTGTTACTAGAAGGACGCCTCCATGTCCAGGAGCTTTCCCAGCCGGCGCTTGTGCCGTTCCTCGCCGCTGAACTTGGCCGACGCGAAGGAGCTTACGATCTCTCGCGCTAGCTCCTCGCCTATTATGCGGGCGCCCATGCATAGGACGTTCATGTCGTCATGCTCGACGCCCTGGTGGGCCGAGTAGGTGTCGTGGCAGACGCTGGCGCGCACGCCCCGCACCTTGTTGGACGCCACGGCCGCGCCCACTCCGCTTCCGCACAAGACTATGCCCTTGTCGGCCTGGCCCGAGGCGACGTACTCCGCGACGGCCTTGGCGAAGTCAGGGTAGTCGTCCGCGGGGTCCAGGGAATAGGCCCCCAGGTCGACGATGGTATGCCCCTGGCTCTCCAGCAGCTCTTTCATGGGAGCCTTTACCGGATATCCTCCGTGGTCCGCCCCGATTGCGATTCTCATGTGCCGGGCCTTTCTGCGTTTTTTTCGTGGTCAGTCATCATATATCGCTAAGAAAGTTTTGGTTAGTCATGACATATGACGCTAAGAAAGTTTAGAGATTAACGGGGCTATCCGTCAACAATAAGGTCGTATCTTGGGCTACGAGCACAGAGAGTCGATCCTCGCGGAGACGGCGACGGAGGGCAATGGGTCTGGACAGCTATGATCTGGGAAGGGTCTGGCTAGACGGCGTCAGTCTTAGGGAGATCCGCCCTGCATCGGGGTCTAGCTGGTGAGAGGAGAAGAAGGAGATGACGATATCGAAGGCGAGGGATGTGGGCCTGGCCTCTCCGGAAGCCGTAAACGACCAGAGATTCTCGGAGATTCTCCGCATATCGGAGACCACGGCGGCGTTGGCCGGAATTCTGACCTCCGCCGTGACGCCGGCGGGCACGTCGACTATCAGCTCGACGTCCTGGTCATCCAAGGAGAAGTTGTTCAGGTCGATATAAAGGCTGAAGTCCTTCCCAGGGCCTATGGAAGACGCCAGTGAGAGCGACGTGCCGTCCGCCGCAACCGACGTCTCTGCCGAGGTCAGCCCATCGACGACGGCCGAGTTGAAGGTCACGTACTGCACCTCGCCATCGGGCAGGTCGCTCTTGGCTTCGTAGGAGTCCGAGGTCTGTCGGTACTCCTCCAAGAACTCGCCGAGTCCGGCCGCGCTGATCACCGGCACGCGCCCGTCGGACCATGCAGGCCGCATGACCTGCGAGGCGATGGTCAGCGCAAGTACGAGTAGCGCCGCCGTTATTATCGATATCCTTTTGGCATTCCGGCTCAAGGGTCCGCTCCATGACTCGATGGCTACCTAAATCGTGTCAGCTAACGGGGCGACGTGCTATGTAGCGGCCAACAGAAGCTATAGAGGTCAGCACCCATGTCATGGGACGGGCGCGCGAAGGCCGCCGGTGGTAGAATCTGTACGATCGTTGACTCTATCCCTCGATGCGAGCGCCTTTCGTCGTCACGAGATATTCCGGAGGAATGGATTGGCTGTTGTAGAATTTGAGATAAGGGACCGAGGCCCCTTTGCCGAGGGCATGTCCTTCGGAGACGTTGGGTCATATGAGCTGCTGAAGGGCGTCGCCCACTGCGAGGTGGACCCTGTCGGCCCCGTAAACAAGGGCATTACGGACCTGGAGCTGGCCCCGAGAAACGCACGCGGGATGGTCGAGTTCTCCTCAAACTTCGAGCTGTTAAGACCGCAGGACCCCGAAAAGGCGAAGCCAAGCCTGCTCTACGACGTGGTAAACCGGGGTAGGGTAACGGCGCTGTCCGGCTTCAACCGGGCTCCGGCATACGTCCCCGGTGCTCCCCTGGAGGCTGGCGACGGTTTTTTGATGCGACACGGGTATACCGTCATATTCGGCGGGTGGCAGGCGGACGTGCCCCAGACGCCGGGCTTGATCGGCATGAACGCACCGGAGGCCATCGGTCCCGACGGACCACTCGTCGGCAAGATACTGTGCTGGTTTCAGACGAACGAGCCCACCCAGGTCTTGCTGCTGTCGGACAGGGGCCACAATCCACATCCCGCCGCCGACATCGATGAGCAGTCTGCGCAGCTCTACGTGCGAGACCACCCCAACAGTCCGGCGCAACCGATCGACCGCGGCCAGTGGTCGTTCGTTCGCGTGGAGGACGAGTCCGTGGAGCCGGAGCCAAGCCACGTCTACATGGCATCGGGCTTCGAGCCCGGCATGGTCTACGAGCTCGTCTACACGACGAAGGGCAGCACCATCGTGGGCCTCGGGTTCGCCGCAATGCGCGACGTCGTATCGTTCCTGAAGTATGGCGACGCGGACGACGGCAACCCGTGCGCCGGCAGCCTCGAAGCCGCCTATGCCGTCGGACGTTCCCAGAGCGGTCGGTTCCTCAGGCAGTATATCCATACGGGGCTGAACGAGGATGAGAAAGGCCGAAAGGCCCTGGACGGCATAATTGCCCACGTCGCCGGCGGCATGAGGGGCGAGTTCAACCTCAGGTTCGGTCAGCCGTCCAAGGACATCTGCTACGTCATGCCGGAGCTCTTCCCCTTCACCGACACGGAGCAGGTCGACCCTGTCACGGGCGCGGCAGGCTCGCTTCTTACTCGACTCAAAGAAAAGGGCGACCTGCCGAAGATGATGTTCACCAACACGTCTGCCGAGTACTGGCGGGGCGACGCCGCGCTTATCCACACCGATATCGAGAGCATGACCGACGCCGACGAGGATGAGGAGCACGTGCGCCGCTATCACTTCGCCGGCGCGCAGCACGGTTCGGGGGATTTTCCTCCGCTAAAACAGCGGTTGTTCGATGGCCTGAAGGGCCAGACGCCGTATAACAGCATCGAGTACTCGCCGCTCATGCGGGCGGCGCTGGAGAACCTGGACGCATGGGCCAGAGAAGGCAAGCCCGCGCCACCGAGCAGGCATCCGCGCCTGACCGACGGTACAGCCGTCGAGTCCTCTTCGCTCGCCGAGAAGTTCGCGGAGATTCCCGGCGCCGTCTTCCCGAAGCAGACCCTTCACGCCATGAGGCTGGACTATGGCCCTGAGCAGCATCTAGGCAGGACCGTGCAACTCCCCGCAATCGAAGGAGCTCTCTATCCAGCCCTGGTCTCGGACGTTGACGAAGACGGCAACGAGCTCGCCGGCATACGTTTGCCTTATCTCACGGTCCCGGTGGCGACGTACACCGGATGGAACCTCAGGCATCCCGACAACGGCAACCCCGACCTGCTCATCGGCATAACAGGCGGGCTCGCCGGCTGGACTCTGCCCTTCCCATCAACGAGGGTGGAGCGCGAACGCACCGGCGACCCCCGGCGGTCGATAACCGAGCGCTATGAGTCCCGCGACGACTACCTGACCAAGACACGGGATGCGGCTCGAGCGCTGGTCGATGAGGGCTACATGCTGGAGGAAGACATCGACGCGGTGTTGGAGCACGCCGCCGAGCGCTTCGACTACTACGTGGAGGGCGGCCTGGGCCGCTAGCTGAAGGCCAAAATCCGGGTCTGGTCCGCGGAATATTTTCATCCACACTTGGAATCACTCTGATTTACGGTAGCGTCTGTGCTGAAAGTAACCCAGCGACACTCGACCGGCAAGGCCAGGCTCCTGCGGCTACTCGAAGAGATCAAAGATTCGGGTTGGTGCAAGCTGACCCTGCACCTTGAGCCGGGCTCGCTGGACGCCGGACGCATAAGCCGGATGGCCCCCGGCAATGAGCTCGCAGATAATCGGCTATCGGCCGTCCTCGACGAGATGGGCGAGTCCGACACGGGCCTGGCGCTGTTCGTAGGCGACGAGCGCATCGTAGCCGTAAGCCCGCCCTTTCCCATCCAGGAGGACTCGAGTGCCGACGGCGCCGACCTTTCTCCTCTCCGTGACCTTCTCGGCCGGGACTACGTAGTTGGCGTGGTCCTGTTAAGGCTTCGTCGCTACGCCATAGGCGTGCTCAGGGGCGAGAAGCTAATCGCCACCAAGACCCGGTCCAGGTACGTCAAGAACAGGCATCGCGCGGGAGGGACATCGCAGCGCAGGTTTGAGCGCAGTCGCGAGCGGACGGTGCGAGAGCTCTACGACAAGACCTGCGAGGTCCTCGGCGAGGTATTCGAGCCATATAAAGACGACCTCGATTACGTGTTGATGGGCGGAGAGCGGCAGACGCTTCTCGGACTCCAGGATAGGTGCAGAGCCCTCCAGGACATGAGGGACAGGACGCTGGCTCGAAGGCTTCACGTGGAGCAGCCAAACCAGAAGGCGTTGGAAAGCATCGCCTTCGAGGTCTGGAAGAGCCGGGTCGTGACTTTCGAAGAAGCGGACTAGGAGCCTATCCGAAAACTCTGTCTATGGTTCGACAAGCTAACCACGAGCGGGTTCCGAAAATATTCCTGATATAGGAGTCCGACACGACGAGCGGGGAATCTTCCGTTCGTGCTGGGCTCCGTCGAAGGGCGGTCGAATATCCGCGTAAGCTTTCGGAAAGGCTGCAGGCCCTATTGCGCCGTGTAGCCTCCGTCAACAATCAGCGGCGCCCCCGTCACGAAAGATGCCTCGTCCGAAGCAAGGAACAGTGCGGCGTTGGCTATCTCCTCGGGCCTGCCCAGCCTTCCCATGGGATGGCGCTCTTCCAGCTTGCGCAGGCTTTCGGGGTCGTCCGTGAGGACCTTCGTAAGGTTGGTCTCCACGTAGCCGGGGCAGATGCAGTTCACCCTGATGCCCTTCTGTGCGAGGTCTATGGACAGGTTTCGCGTAAACTGGACGATGCCGCCCTTCGAAGGGTTGTAAGGGTTGAATCCCCCGCCCATGCCGACGGGATAACCAACCAGGCCCATTATCGACGCCAGGTTGATGATGGAGCCGCTCTCGTTCTTCTCCATCTCGGGCACGGCGTGCCAGGACATCAGGTAGGTCCCCTTCAGGTTCACGTCCATGACCTTGTCCCAGATATCCTCCGGGGAAGAGCCTTCCGGAAGGGCGTTTCGGGCGCTGACGCCGGCGCTATTGACCAGGATGTCCAGACGGCCGAACGCCTCGACGGTCGCGCTCACCATGGATGCGGCCTGCGCGCTGTTGGACACGTCGCCCGTGACGGCGCGGGCCTCACCACCGGCCGAGGTAATCTTATCGGCGGCCTCCAGCACAACCGCTTCGTGGAGGTCCGATACGACGACGCGGGCCCCCTCTTTCGCGAACAGGATTGCCGACGCCAGCCCTATGCCGGAGCCTCCGCCCGTTATCAGCGCAACCTTTCCCTCGAGCCGCATTTTCAGCTCCAAATGTGAAGAATCTTGCCGATTTCGATAAACATTAAGTTAACATACATCGCTCATTCGCGAAGGTGCCGCAAATTTAGGCGTGATAGCGTCGACGGCCGTCACGGGCCAAACGCTTGACCCGTTGTCCGAGTCTGATTCCGCTGCTACAATGGCCCTCAAGCCAATCGTGAGGAATCGCCTCAATAACTTTATCCACGGAGATTGAAAAAAATGCCTGATTATGTTGGCCACGTACTCGTATGCGCCACCCCAAACGAAGACGGCAACCACTGCGGCAGCAAGGGCGGCCCCGAGGTACGCCAGACTTTTAACAGGGCTCTCGTAGACCACGGACTGCTGCAAAAGGTAACCGTCTCGGGCGTGGGCTGTACGAGTCAGCACGGCCTATGTGATCAGAGCCAGTGCACGGTAATAGTCTACGGTCCAAAGAAGGAGTTGGGCGGCACATGGTATATGGCCTCTCCCGAAAACGTGGATGAGATCATCACCGAGCACCTGATTAACGGCAGAGTCGTCGACAGGTTAGTCAACAAAGAGCGAAACGTCGACTTCGAGTAGGCTATCCGTCAGCTCAGGCTGAACGTCTCGCCGGCTGTAAACCTTCGCCAATCCGAATTTCTGTAAACTGTGACGGCCCCGGCCCCAAGCGCCGTCCAGCTTCCGGACGAACCCAGACAT
>JADFKI010000169.1 GCA_022565015.1 Chloroflexota bacterium | reverse complement strand
AATCCTTTCGGAAGTCCTCGAGACGATCCCATTCGACGAAAGGGACGTGGATGTCGCATGGCAGTATAGGCCAAACGACAACGGCAACGAGGTGTTTGCAACGGCCGTGCCCAAGACCGTCGTGGACGACCACATCGAGGTCCTGCGTGGTCTGAACGTCCAACCGTCCGCGGCTTACTCTCGTGGGACGGCCCTGGCCTATGCAGTTGGCGTTCCAAACGCCATCGTCGTGCACCTGGCGCCAGAGCATTCGGCGGCGGTGCTCGTCCGAGAGCGGGCTCCGCAGATCATCCAGGAGCTCGGATTGCCGGAAGAGGCGGCCGGCGTGGAGCGCCGAATCGAGGTCATATCCCATGCCGTGGAGCAGGTCGGGAGCTACTACCAGCCCTTGAACGGCAGGAATGAAGAGCCTCTTCCCCCCGTGATAGTCACCGGGGAGTTCTCGGCCGAAAGCGGCCTTATTGCGAAGCTAAGGATCGCCCTATCCAACGAGGTCATCTCTTACGTCGCCACCGGTATTGTCTATCCCGATCACTTTCCACCGCAGGAATACGCGGTAAATATCGGTCTGGCCCTTGGCGACCGGGCCAGGACTAAGCTTCGCAAAAAGATCAGAAGAGACAGAGGCCCAACGGTCAACCTGCTCTCACAACGGCATCTTCCCAGGCCGTGGCCCGTATGGCCCGCCGCCAGCTTCATGACGATACTGATGCTCGTCGTGGTTGCCATTAATTTCACGCCGCTGGTAGGGAACCTCGAGGTGGAGGCTGCGACTCTGTCCAAGCGCCTGGACAACCTGAAGCGACAGGAGCGTAACCACAGGCTCGAACAGGGACTAGCCAGGGCCACGCAAGAGCGTATTCTGTCCTTCGAGCTGCTCACCGAGAGCCTGTTGGGTCACCTCGGCCTGCTTGAAGAGGACTTGGATATTCTCCTACTTCGCGCCGAGCAGATAACTCGAGACGCTCTGATTCCATCTGTTGCCGTGAATTCGTTCTCACAACAGGGCGGGGAGTTCGGCCTGACGGGCACGGCCGGGTCCTACGAAGACGTCCTCCAGTACACGTCGAACCTCCGGGAGACCGGCGTATTCGACGAAGTCAGGATAGTTCGCATCAGCCGTGCGAACACAGCGGACAGCGACGTAGCGTTCCAGATAAAGATAACCGCAGAGCCAGTCCTGAAGGAAGATGAAGCTGACAAAGGGGCACCCAGGCGAAGGTAGGGCCGTAACGCCGGGCATGAGGCCGTTTCTCCCGATACCACGCCCTTGAAGGTTTTTCCTCGCCAGAGACACTGTACGAATGGCCCATGCAAGATGTGACTCTAGGACGGCGTCGAATTCGCACATCTGCAATAAACTGCTAGATAAGGTCGAATTATGGGCGAACTCCGGAGCCGCTCGGGAATTTGACCAAATAACAGAAGACACGGACCAGAATTCGGAGGTATGAAACAATGCGGAGAATTATGAAGCACATGGTCTCCCGGCTCCGAAAGAGCGAGAAGGGCTTTACTCTCGTGGAGCTATTGGTGGTCGTAGGAATCATCGTGGCCCTGGCGGCGGTGATAATTCCGAACGTTTCCAGGTTCACCGGCAAGGGCAACGAAGGCGCTCTATCGGCCGAGGCAGAGAACGTCCAGGCCGCCATGGACACGATGATGGCGGACCACGGCATAACTGGCGTAACGGCTAATGATCTTGGCACGGCCAGCAATGCCACCGCTTCGTGGGCCACCCTTCCCGCAACGACTGTCATTCCAATCGAAGACGCGTACCTACAGCTTTATCTGCGGGCGCCGACAACGAAGTTCTTCTACTGCTATGACGCTGCCGGCCTGGTTACGGAGCAGTTTGAGGGTCCGGGTCCCGACGCCTGCACGCAGTAGCTAGACGGATGAGTGTCCTTACGGCACACAACTGTTAATCGTCTAATCGCCTAGTAAGGGCCACCACCTCCGGAGGTGGACTCGAAGCTAGCCAGCCTTGCCCGGTACTCCGACACGTCGGAGTGCCGGGCCTTTGATTTTGTTGGCCTCTCGAACCAAGACTTTGCGAGTCGCGTTAAGGCGCATTCCTCCGCGAGCCGACCCCTCTCAAGAGCCAACCCCCTCTCAATCTCCCCCTTGGAAAGGGGGAGAGGTCCAAGGGGGAGAAGGCTAGGATGTCCGACTCCTTAACTTGAATATCATCAGAGAAGGTGTAGCGCGACCTTTGGGCAAAACCTGCCGAACCACAACATTATCAGACCGTCTTGCAACCTATTGCGCGATGCAGACCGTGGAGACAACGGGAATGTGGGGAAGAGGCCTTGATAGTAGGAATACCGGCCTACCGAGGCCTCTCTGCACGAGGAATGCCCTGAATCAGAAAATACCGACGAAGCTGCTCACGTACCACGCCATTATCGGTGCTCCCCATATTAGGGAAACGAGAGCCGCAACCGCTATGAAGGGCCCAAAGGGCACCTCCGTCTTCCTGCCACCCTTTTTCACCAGCAGAATCCCAGCGGCCGCCACGCCTCCGAGGACGAATGACAGCCCTAGACTGACGAACACCACCGGGAATCCCACGGCGGCTCCTACGACGGCAGCCAGCTTGACGTCCCCCTCGCCAATGACGATGCCGGGTATGAGATACAGCAGAAGCATGAGGCCGAACCCGGCGCTTGCGCCTATCGCGGCCTTCGCCAGTCCTACTTCGGGCCAGAATGAGGCGATCACCAGCGCCACGACCAGGCCGGGAAAGACGATGCGATTCGGAATTATGTGATGCTCCAGGTCAACGACGAATATGGCCAGGAACATGCCCACATAGCCCATCATGGCCACGCCTTGATAGCTCCAGCCGAACTTGAGCCAGACGCCGGCGAAAAGCAAGCCTGCGACTATCTCTATCAATAACACGCGTATGGGAATCTTCGCCGAGCAGTCGCGACACTTGCCTCTGAGCAACACGTAGCTGACCACTGGAATCAGGTCTCGTCTTCGTATTGGCGCATCACAGTCGGGACAGTGAGACGGCGGGTAGGCAATGGACTGGCCGACCGGCAGTCGATCACCCACGACGTTAACGAAGCTTCCGACAGCCAGGCCAACGGTGGTTGCGAAGAATAGTCCCAGGTAGTCCATAAGAAGATGTCACCGATGCGAGTAACTTGATACGACCTTCGTCTATAGAAGTACACGCGTCTGTGACTGGTCAAAACAATGACGACGCCTCAGGCCTGCGACGCCGTGAAAACCATTGATACTCCGCCGAGGTCGGGAGTGATGCATAATCCAACATTAAAGCGAGTCGGGCGTCAGCCCCAGTAGCGATTGCAAATAGGCAGGAGACGCGGGACCTGGACCCTCGGAATATTCGTATACGAGCACGCTACCTGAGCAGAGACCTGTAGGCAGTAAAATATGCGGGTTAAAATAACCTAACGCCAATGCTGCGCAGCCCCACGCAGCCCGCTCGTCCTGTCCGGCTCTACATATGCCACCGATATTAGTATCCGTCCACAGTGGCCCGCCTCTCCGACGCATCCGCCTAAAGCAGAACTCATCTCGGACAGGCGGAAAGTTATTCTATGCTGGGAGCCGGAGAGTCCCGATGCGTCGGGACAGATATTCAGCGAACCCGTTGAATGACTCCTGTTCTCCCTGGGACGGCATGCCCTATAATCGTTCGGGCAAACAACCCTGGGATTTCGGGAGGACAGATGTACAAGGTAGGGATCGACGTCGGAGGGACGTTCACGGACTTTGTCGTAGTCAAAGACGGCGAGGGTCCGAGATTCTTCAAGACCACTTCCACGCCACATGACCCCTCCGTCGGCTTGATGTCCGGACTTCAGGATGTGGCCGATGCCTATGACGTTTCGCTGGCGGAGCTGCTTCGGCTCTCCGACCGACTCATTCACGGCACGACCGTCGCTACGAACACCCTGGTCGAGCGAAAGGGCGCCAGGGTAGGGCTCATCACCACAGAGGGCTTCCGTGACCTCCTCGAAATGAGGGAGGGGCTTAAAGAGGACCGATACAACCTCCATATGAAGCCCTTCGAGCCGCTGGTCCCGCGATACCTGCGCACGGGAGTAACGGAGAGGGTCTTGCGGAACGGTGATGTCGATACAGAGCTGGACGAGGAAAGCCTTGCCAAAGCCTTGGACTACCTTCAAGGGCAAGACGTCGAGTCCCTGGCCGTATGCTTTCTATTTTCCTTCATGAACCCGGACCACGAGCGCCTGGTTGGTGAGCGGATTCGCGAGAGATTTCCCGACGCATACACATCCCTGTCCCATGAGGTGATCCCCCAGATAAAGGAGTTCGACCGGCTCAGCACCACCGTAATCAACTCCTACGTCGGCCCGATGTTCGGGAGATACCTGCGGAGGCTACAGGAGCGAATCGCCTCCCTCGGCAGCTCGGACGACTTGCTAATCATGCAGTCCAATGGAGGAGTGGCATCGATTGACGAGTCAATAAGGCTGGCTGCCGGAGCGATTCTCTCGGGGCCTGCGGGCGGCGCAACCGGCGCGGTCTATTATGGAAGCCTCGTCGGCGAGTCCAACCTCATCGGCCTCGACATGGGCGGCACCAGCACCGATATCTCCATCGTCCAGGATGGCAGACTCCACGCGACATCCGAAAAATCCGAGGCCGGCTGGAAGATCGCCGTCCCAATGATAGACATTCAAACGCTGGGAGCCGGGGGAGGGAGCATCGCGCGAGTGGATTCCGGCGGCATCCTTCAGATAGGCCCCGACAGCGCGGGGGCCGACCCAGGGCCGGCCTGCTACGGAAAAGGCGGCGAAGACCCCACCGTCACCGACGCCAACCTCATTCTGGGCTACCTGGCATCGGAAAACTTCCTTGGCGGAAGGGAGCCTCTCGACGCGGGGTTGGCCCGTGAGTCGCTCCAGGAACGTGTTGCGGGTCCATTAGGTCTGTCCCTCGAGGAGGCGGCTTCCGGCGTCAGCAAGCTCGTGTCCACGAATATAGCGGAGGGCATACGTCTGATGTCCGTGCAGCGCGGCGTCGATCCCCGCAACTTTGCCATCGTGGCTTACGGGGGAGCCGCCGGACTACAGGTGACGGAGGTCGCCAGACAGCTCGGAGTCGACCGGGCCTATGTGCCCTCCGCGGGAGCGGTGTTCTCCGCCTACGGTATGCTGGCCTCGGACCCTCAGTACGACTTATCGCTCTCACACCCGGCAAGCCTGGACCGCCTTGACCTGAACAAAGTCCGAGAAATCCTGGGCGACCTGGCGAGCAGGGGAAAGGACAGGCTTCGCGCCCAGGGCATCACCGATGACCGGATAGAGGTCACCAACACCGCCGACATGAGGTATCTCGACCAGATCTACGAGGTCAACGTCCCCATTCCAGACATCGGGCAAGCCGACGACGCGTTGCTCGAAGAATGGGCGTCCAACTTCCACGAGCGATACAAAGAGCTCTACTCCTACAGCCAGTCCGACCAGGAAATCAGGCTCGCGACATTGAGGGTGCGAGTGATAGGCCGCCTGCCGAAGGTCGTCCTGAATAAGCAAGAGGACGCGATCGGCCGTGAGCCGCTGCTGAAGGAAGATCGGCGAGTATATCTTGGCCGGTGGCGCGAGGTCCCCATATACGATCTGGAGTCGCTATCGGTGGGAACGGAGGTGAATGGTCCCGCCGTTCTGGAGTCCGACTACACGGCTGTTCTGCTGTATGAAGGCGACTCCGCGCGATCGGACGGGTATGGGGGAGTCGAGCTTACCATATCACCGGACCAAGCAAGGGAACGAGCATCGAGCCCCGGGGAGCCTGAGGCGCGCATCGACCCCATCGCGCTCTCAGTGCTGGAGCATCGCCTGGAGTCGGTGGCCGAGGAGATGATGGAGGTGATGCTGCGCACGGCGATGTCGCAGATACTGAACTCCAGCCGAGACTTTTCCACGGCAATCCTGGATGCCGACTGTCAGCTCGTGGCCCAGGGAGAGGGGCTTCCCGTCCACGTCAGCGCGCTGCCGATCGCCGGGGCGGCGGTCCGCGACTACTTTGGCGACGATGTCTCGGACGGCGACATGTTCGTGGTCAACGATCCCTACTTCGGTGGAAGCCACCTTCCCGACATTACTATAATTAAGCCCCTATTCCACGATGGGAAGGTGCTCTTTTATTCGGTCAACCGGGCCCATCACTCGGACGTCGGAGGAGGGACTCACGGTGGATACAACCCGGACGCATGGGAGATATACCAGGAGGGTCTGCGCATCCCACCGCTTCGAATTCACGACAGGGGCGTGCCTCGCAGAGACCTGCTGCACATGATGTCGGCGAACGTCCGGCTGCCCGTCAATTTTCTCGGCGACCTGAACGCCCAGATAGGCTCGGTGGAGATAGCGGCACGGCGCATCGGCGCGCTGCTGGAAGAGTACGGCGTTGAGCGCTTCACGGCCTATGTCGGGGAGCTCATGAACTCCACGGAGCGGCAGGTCCGGACGGTTATATCAGGCTGGCCCGACGGCGTCTACGAAGGCGAGTCCCTGCTGGACGACGATGGGTTCGACGCCGTCATGATCCCCATTCGCGTCCGGATAACCGTCGAGGGCGATTCCATGACGATGGACTTCAGCGATTCGAGTCCGCAGGTGAAGGGGTTCGTAAACAGCGCCTACGCCAACACGAGGTCCATCGCACACGCCGCCCTCATGTATATGCTGCCTGAGAATATCGCCAAGAACGAGGGCTCCATGAGGCCGGTCAAGATCATCGCGCCCAAAGGGACGATCGTGAACGCCAATCCGCCCGCGCCCGTCTGCTTGAGCACCAACCACTGCGCGGAGGAGATCATCGAGTCCATATTCAAGGCGATGTCCCAAGCGATTCCGCACGCCGTGAACGCCGGCTTCTCCCGTCGGCTGAGGTACGCGATAGCGGGCGTGGACCCGGATACCAACCGAAAGTTCATCTGGCACTTCTTCATGGCGCGCGGAGGAGGTGGCGCGTCGCTTGGATTCGACGGCTGGTCGACGGTCGGGGAAAACCAGGCCGTCGGCGGCATCCGAGCGCCCAGCGTGGAGATAACCGAGGAGCGCTTTCCGCTATTCGTGAAGCGCCACGAGCTGCGCCCCGGATCGGCCGGCGACGGATGCTGGCGCGGCGGTCTGGGCTCCGTCTGCGAGATCGTCTATAGGGGCACGGAAGACGCGGTGCTCAACACAGCCGGCGACGGTATCCACAACCCGCCATACGGGCTTTTAGGCGGCAAGCCCGGCCTCCCGCACCATTACTCCATCATATCCAGTCAAGGCGAAAGAGTCCTCAAGTCCAAGGAGACGGGCATAGCCGTGCAGCCGGGCGACCGAATCATCTGCCTGTCCTCGGGCGGCGGCGGCTTTGGGGACCCCGCTGAGCGCCCGAAGCCCTCACGGGCCTGGGACGAAAAGAACGGCTACGTGGAGTAGGCGAGGGGATGTTGATCACTCAGGAGACATTCGAAAGAATGGCATCATTTCTTGACGGCAACGCGGCCCGTGAGAGTATTATGCGACAGGAATGCGATTTTGAGAGGCGGGAACAATGCCTAAAAAAGCAGCGCTGTTTTATGACTATCCGATAAGAGATGGTGAAGTCTTTGGTCAGGGGCGAAGGCAGACCATCGAGAAGCTAACAGACCTCTATCCCGAGGTCGTCAATTCAAGAAACTTCGATGAGCACGCCCCTGGCCTCGGGGATGTAGAGGTCATATTCGCGACGTGGGGCATGCCCTGCCTAACAGAGGAGCAGCTTGCGAAAATGCCAGAGCTTAAGGCGGTCTTCTACGCGGCCGGCAACGTAAGAGCCTTTGCTCAGCCGCTGGTCGACAACGACATCATCCTGGTCGGCGCCTGGGATATAAACGCGATACCGGTAGCCGAGATGGCGCTGGCACAGATCATTCTTTCGTGTAGAGGCTACTACCGCACCATGCGAAACTATAACGAAATTCACGATCAGGATAAGGCAAAAGCATTCCACCGAACAGGCGTCAACGGGGAAACCGTGGGGCTGATTGGAATGGGTATGATCGGAAAAAGGCTTAACGCGCTACTCAATAGCTTCAGCTTTCGGGTCATCGCCCACGACCCATATTTGAGCGAGGAGCAAGCTACGGAGCTTGGCGTGGAAGGCGTATCTCTTGAAGAGCTTTTCAGGCGAGCCTACATCGTAAGCAATCACGTACCGGATTTGCCATCAACCAG
>JADFKI010000168.1 GCA_022565015.1 Chloroflexota bacterium | reverse complement strand
CAGCGCACGACTGAGCCAATGAGGCGACGCCTGAGGAGCATTAACGAATCTCATAAATATGTGTAGATAGAGGAAAGGACGTAGACATATGGCTGAAGAAAAGCTGGGCAAACTTGGCTCCGATGTGCTGTTCGAGAACGAGCACGTCAAAGTCTGGCGAAACGACCTGGAGCCGGGCGAGGCCAGCGACCTTCATTACCACTCCATGCACTATCTCTTCGTCGCGACATCGCACGGCGACCTCAGAATCGAACATGCCGACGGCACATCCGGCGAAAACATAATGGAAATCGGCAGCGTGGTCATGGGAGAGAAAGACTCTACTCACCGACTCGTAAACGCCGGTTCCAAACCCTATTCCAGCATAATCATCGAGATCAAGAGCTAGTTTTTTCAGCTCAGCCCGCCCACGATTTCGAATGCGACTTATTGCCTGGTTCCTATGGACTCAGACCGGAACGTGGTGCCTTAAACTAATATTAAAGTAGGCCGAGAGTAATCTCCGTCAGATAGTATTGACACCGTAATCGGGCGGCTAATATACTGCGCCCGACGTCGTAGGCCAACGGTAGTCGTAGCGGATCTCCCCACGGATTTTTCACTCATATCACTGTTCCTTTGGCGCTAGGCCACAGGGCATACTTACCGAAAGCACTACCATTGATGCGGACGCTGTGACTGGCAAACCCACTACGTTATGGCTCCACGTCTTAGGCGTCTCATTGCAGCATCCGGCGTTTCATTTAGACCGTCCGCCGGCGTAGACCGAATATTTGCAAAGGACGGTTCATCAGACGCTGGAAAGACGTTCCGACGTATCTTCAGTTGATATCTAGCTATTGGTCGGACCGGCATGGTCGGTTAGCCGTCGGGTGAGCGGAAAGCTCTGTAAGCCGGCGGCCCTCTTGTCGGACTCAATAGGCCGGAATTAGGAGGCAGCTCGTGAGTCGCCTACGAGTATCACTGTTCGGTAGATTTCATGTAGAGTACGACGGCAAACCGCGTACGAAGAGCCTTGATTCTCGCAAGGTCCAGGAATTATTCACCTATCTTCTTCTATATCGCGACCGGCTTCATCCACGGGAGTCTCTTGCAGACTTTTTCTGGAGCGAAAATTCCAGCGCGCAATCTCGCAAGTATCTCCGTCAGGCCCTGTGGCAGCTTCAGAGCTCGCTGAATACGGGGGATGATTCCGCCGAGGAAAACGCGGTCCTTGTGGACTCTGACTGGGTGGGCATTAACAAGAATTCCGACATCTGGCTCGATGTGTCGGAGCTGGAAAGCGCCTACGCCAAGGTGAAGGGCAAGAGGGGCGATGAGATTGATCCCCGGACCGCCCGCGAGCTTGCGCAGGCTGTAGACTTGCATCGCGGACCGCTCCTGGAAGGCTGGTACCACGACTGGTGCATCTTCGAGCGGGAGCGACTGCAGAACATCTACCTCGCGATGCTCAACAAGCTCATGACCTACTACGAGGCCACGGAAGAGTACGAGGTCGGCCTGCTGTACGGTCAGCGCATCCTCAGGTTCGACAGGGCCCATGAACGCACTCACTGGCGCATGATGCGTCTGTACTATTTGGCCGGAGACAGGACGTCGGCGCTGCGGCAGTACGAACGATGCGTCAATGCCCTGGAAGAGGAGTTGGGCGTGAAGCCGGCAAAGTGGACCGCGGCCCTATACGAGCAGCTCAGGTCAGACCAGCTACAGGACGCTCCGCCGGACGCCAGTCCATCGCTGGAGTCGGGCGTCGCGCCCGTGGGCAATATCAACAGGCTTCAGGCCTTGCTGAACGAATTTCATAATGAGGTCCAGCTGTACATCAATGCCAGTGGGTCTGGGACCGGTGAGCGTCCGAAGGCGGACCTTTACCCTGCTGAATAGCCCCGCATGACGGCTTAACGCCAAGGAATCCTTTTTGGCCCGTCGGAAATCCGGCGGGCTTTTTTTTACGACCGCACGCCCCCGTTCCTCGTCCCTACTCGCGGCCGGGTGAGAATCCCCGCAGCTATCCAAAAAGACGCCAAATACGCCCCCTGTAGTCGCTCAATAAGACGAACGCAAAGATGCTCGGCAGACGGTCGCCTGACCCCTCGATGTTAGGGTGCGTCATATGTCCGCAGCTACCGACGGAGTACGCAGTACCTGATGAGCAATCAGAGCGAGGTTGAAATGGACCCTTTCGAGTCGAACACCCACTCCTTCGTGGTCAAGATATGGCTCGAAGATGATGCGGAGGGCGACGAAAAGGAAGATCCGACCTGGCGCGGACACATCACCCACGTGCCCAGCCGTCAGCGCAAGTATATAGACGACATGAACGGCATCACCTCTTTCATCTCGCTCTACCTGGAAAGAATGGGCGTCCATTTTGGCGAGAGGTGGCAGGGCATCAAGGGCTGGATGCGCCAGAGAAGAATCTGAGATCAGTGATGAACGGTAGGAATTCGTTGTCTAGCAACACCGTGTCGCCTTACGCGACGAACCTTGACCATATCCTGGCCCACGTAGAGGTGTTAAGTCTTCGGCTGGCCATAGAGGTCAATCGGAGAAGGCTTCGAGATGGGACGGATGAGGGCTTCAAGGGTCTTTTTGTCTCCGAGGAGCAGATCGATGCATTGCTCTCGCGGATGATCGCGCCCGAAGACCTCCCTCGGTCCGACGCAATCCAGCAGTTGGATGCCGTCCTTGGCCGGCGCCTCGAGTTGCTGGGCGACCGCGCCGACATAAGCCTACGGGAGGGAGTCGCCCTGCGTCTTGGAGGCCTTCAGGAGAGGTTTCGTCTTAGCGAATTCGAGACCGCCGTGCTCGTGCTGTGCGTGGCGCCCGAGATTGACCTGAGCTTCGAGACCGTCTACGCCTATCTTCAAGACGACATCAACAAGCGCCACCCTACCCTGGACCTGGCGCTGACGCTTTTTTGCGAGGGCCTCGCGGAGCGCCTGACCCAAAGAGACCTGTTCCTGAACTATTCTAATCTGCTGGAAAACCACCTCGTCCGCGTGGGGGAGGACCATTATAAGCAGGGCGGCCCTAACCTGAGCAGTCCGATCATCGCCGACGTCCGGGCGATAGACTATCTGCTTGGCTCCGACGCCCTGGACGCTCGCGTGAGAGCACACGGGCGTCTAGAGCCGACGAAGACCTCTTCCCGATGTGACGTCATTCTTGCGCCCGAGTTTCAGGACCGACTAACGGAGATCGTCAAGGGCATAAATGCGGGAGCCGTTAGGGCCTCCGCCTTGACGCTGCAGCTCGTGGGCGAGAAGGGTAGCGGCAAGAAACAGATCGCCAAGGCAATATGCTCGGACATTGGCCAGGACCTTCTGCTTATCGACCTGGCGGACCTGCTCGCGTCGGACGGCCCCGCTTCGGAGCTGCTCGTAACGGCATTCAGGGAAGCGGTCCTCCAGGACGCGGCGATCTGCCTTGACGGCATTCACCTGCTGCTCAAAGAGGACAATGCGAGCCGGGCCGCGGTTGCAGCCATCTCATCCGGCCTCTCGAGATTCCGGGGCTTCGCGCTCCTTTTGGGGGAGCAGGCCTGGAGGTCCGAGGGTGAGGTCCCAGGACGGGCCCTCTTGACCCTGGATGTCCCAACGCCCGACTATGCCGAGCGACGGCTCATCTGGGAGCTGCATCTGGACGGCGAACGAGGGAGCCTCTCGGACGAGGAGGTCGGGCTGTTGGCAGGTCGCTTCCGACTCAACGGCGGACAGATCTTCAAGATAGCCAGCACTGTCAAGGACAACCTTAGCCTGCTCCCCAGCTCGGAGAGACGGCTCACAATAGAGGACCTGAACGCCGCATCACGGATGCACTCCAACCAGAAGCTCGCCGAGCTGGCCCAGAAGATCTCGCCTCATTACCTGTGGGACGATATCGTTCTCCCCCTCGACCAGAAGAAGCAGCTTCGCGAAATCTGCAGCTACTTTTCCAACATGTCCCTCGTGTATGACGAGTGGGGATTCCAGAAGAAGACGAACCTGGGCAAGGGGCTAAACATCCTGTTCTCTGGGTCTTCGGGCACCGGCAAGACGATGTCCGCGGACATCATGGCGGGCGAGCTGGGTCTCGACCTATACAAGATCGACCTGTCGGGAATCGTGAGCAAGTACATCGGAGAGACGGAAAAGAATCTGGACCGCATCTTCAGAGAAGCGAACGACAGCAACTCCATTCTGTTCTTTGACGAGGCCGACGCCCTCTTCGGAAAGAGGTCCGAGGTGAAGGACTCCCACGACCGCTACGCGAATATCGAGGTCAGCTACCTGCTCCAGAAGATGGAAGAGTACCAGGGGATCGTGATACTGGCGACAAACTTCCGCAAGAACATGGACGACGCCTTCGTTCGCAGGACGCATTTCGTCATCGATTACCCGATGCCCGAGGAAGTGTACCGGCTGCAGATATGGCGAATGGTATTCCCGGATGAGGCGCCGCAGGACGCCAGCGTCGATCTGGGTTTCATGGCGAGGCAATTCAAGATCGCCGGCGGCAATATCAAGAACATCGCCGTATCCTCCGCCTTCCTCGCAGCGCAGGCCAACGACTCGATAAAAATGGCCCACGTCATCGCCGCCACGAGGCGTGAGTACCAGAAGATGGGCAAGCTGCTGGTCGAAAGCGATTTCGGAGAGTATTTCGACCTGGTGAAATCGGAAGCAAGGGTATAGGAAAGACGCCAAATGTTTGCCGACCTTGATGAATCCATAAGGGACCTGCTTGTCCAGAGGGGAAACCTGAACGCCGGTGAGGTGGACATCGCCTTCGATATGCCCACGCGGGACTGGGCGGCGGGAATGGCGAGGCCCACCGTAAACGTCTATCTGTACGACCTGCGCCAGAACTTCGAGCTGCGGAACCCGTCCGCATGGCAGGTCCGCCGGGGCGACAACAACACCGCCGTCAAGTCGAGGCCGGACGTGAGGATTGACGTCGCCTACAGCATAACGGCCTTCGCAAATGCCGTCGAAGACGAACACAGGCTGTTGGGCAGGGTTCTGGTCACCCTGCTTCAGCACCCCATCATCCCAGAGGACCTTTTGAGGGGCGAGGTAGCCGGACAGGAGATACGAACGGCGATAGGTCACCCCAGCAAGATCTTTCAGAGTCCCGCGGACTACTGGGGCTCTCTGGACAGTGACATCCGGCCCTCTCTGGACTATCGGCTTACCGTCAGCGTCGACGTGAGCCAGGAGATCACGGTGGGACTGGCCCTGACTTCGATATTCAAGCTTGGCCAGATAGACGAGACCACCGGCAAGGCGGAGCTGTTCGACCTTCCGCTCCAGTTCGGCGGTCGGATTCACGAGCGGGACAACGCGGAGGCGGGAATAGAGGGCGTTGCGGTCACCCTTTTGGAGAGGGCCCTGGACACGGTCACCGACGACGAAGGCCGTTACACCTTCCACGGCGTGCCGCCTGGCGAATACACGCTTATCGTCACAGCTCCCGGCATGGAAGAACGTCGCGAGCGCATCGAAGTACCCAGCAATCAATACGATGTCGGCCTTTGATATCTGGAGGTATGTCATGTAGGCGGAACGAGCAACAAAGTAGGTTAGTAATTCAATTTTAAGGAGTAGGAAATGGCACCTACATATCTATCACCAGGAGTTTACGTAGAGGAGGTCGATGGCGGCAGCAAGCCAATCGAAGGCGTGCCTACCGCCGTGGCCGCATTTGTGGGCTTCGCGGAAAAGGGCCCGGTCAACACACCGACCCTGGTCACCAACTGGACCCAGTTCGTTGACGGCTTCGGCGATTTTATGGAGGGCTTCTTCCTCGCCCACTCGGTGTACGGCTACTTCAACAACGGCGGCGGCCGGGCGTACATCGTTAGGCTTGGAGCCGAAGATGACGCGGGCGAGTCCCCTGGACAGGCAACGGCGGCCCTGCCGAGCCGGGCCGACTCACCGGCCGACACGCTGAGGTTCGCGTCGGTGGCCGCGGGGGATGAGGCGTCAGGCATCTCCGTAGAGGTATCCGACGCGACGCCTCCGGAAGAGGGGGACGCACCGGACGACACGTTCAAGGTCACCGTCCGCATGGGCTCGACAGAGGAGGTCTTCGACAACCTGACCCTCAGGCGTGGCCGCGGGGCTCGAAACGTAGAGACCGTCATAAACGACACCTCGTCGGGGTCCAACCTGGTCAGGGTTACGGACGTGGGCGCGGGCGGCACCGTAGCCGAGCGCAGGCCCCAGGCCGGCACCTACGAGCTCTCGTCCGCAGCGCCGACGGCAGCGCTGGAGGTCGCGCCCAGCGACTTCGAAGGCAACGCCGCCAGCCGCACGGGCATGGGCGGGCTTGAGGCGGCCGACGACGTGACGATGTTGGTCGCACCGGACCTGATGGCCGCCTTGCAGTCCGGCATGATCGACCTGGAAGGCGTCCAGGCCGTTCAGACCGCGATGATAAGCCACTGCGAGCGCATGGGAGACCGAGTCGCAATTCTCGACGCGCCTCCCGGCATGAACCCGCAGGAGATCGAAAACTGGCGAGTCAACGTCGCCAACTACGACTCCTCGTATGCGGCGCTCTACTACCCGTGGATCAAGATATTCGATCCGGTAACCGGCAGGCCCATACTCGTGCCGCCTTCGGGGCACATGGCCGGCATCTGGGCGCGGACCGACGACACTCGCGGCGTGCACAAGGCGCCGGCCAACGAGGTCGTGGGCGGCGCGATCGACGTCGAAATGCAGATAACCAAGGGCGAGCAGGACGGCCTGAACCCGGCGGGCATCAACTGCATACGAGCATTCCCCGGCAGGGGCATTCGCGTGTGGGGCGCCCGAACGCTTTCCAGCGACCCGTCCTGGCGATACATCAACGTTCGACGCCTCTTCAACATGGTGGAGAAGTCCATCGAGGGCGGGACTCAATGGGTGGTCTTCGAGCCAAACGACATGTCCTTATGGGGCAAGATAAACCGCGACGTTAGCGCGTACCTCCGGGTGGTGTGGCGGTCAGGTGCGCTATTTGGGGCCACGCCCGCCGATGCCTTCTACGTAAAGTGCGACGCGGAGACGAACCCTCCGGAGCTGAGAGACCTGGGCCAGGTGGTGACGGAAATCGGCATAGCCCCGGTGAAGCCGGCCGAGTTCGTTATCTTCCGCATATCCCAGTGGTCTCCAGAGCTGGAAGGCTAACGAATTCGAGACATTTAATGAAAGGAGCTATTGAACGATGCCTACCGGCAAACTGGCAACAGATGGCGATCCTCTAGTAGGTTTTAATTTCGCACTGGAAATCAGCGGCAATATCGTGGGCCATTTCACCACAGTATCCGGTCTGGGTTCCGAAACCACAGTGACGGAGCACAAGATCATGGTTGATGGCCATGAGGTTATTCGGAAGATTCCCGGAAGGTTGACGTGGGGCGACATAGAGCTGGGCCGTGGAGTCACGTCCAATATGGACCTCTGGGGTTGGCGCAAGCAGGTGACAGACGGCGACGTGGTTGGTGCTAGGACGAACGGCTCCATAATCATGTACGACCAGGAAAAAACGGAGGTCGTCCGCTTCAACTTCGAAAATGGCTGGCCCTCAAACCTATCGTCCGGTGACCTGGGAGCCGAAACCGAGGACGTCGTCATCGAGACCCTGACCATCGTCCACGAGTTCATCGAAAGAGTCAAATAACGAACGGCGGCTTTAGAGGAGGTAGCGTAATGACAATGCTGCAAACGGAGTTCGAGTTCCACCTGCCCAAGGGATACGTAGACCAGGAAGGCTCGGTGCACCGCGAGGGCACCATGCGTCTGGCAACCGCGATGGACGAGATCATCCCGCTGCGCGACCCGCGGGTGAAGGGCAACGAGGCGTACCTGAGCATAATGATCCTGTCACGGGTAATCACGGGCCTGGGAACGCTCTCGGACGTTAACACCGGCGTGATCGAGCGCATGTTCACGGCCGACCTTGCCTACCTCCAGGAGCTGTATCGCAGCGTCAACGAAGACGCGTCGCTCGGGCGGGTAGCCTGCCCGAGCTGCAGCACCGAGTTCGAGGTGGAGCCGGGGGAACTAATGGCGCCAGTGGGGGCATAGCAGTCTATCCGCAGGAGCGACTGTATGAGGAGTTGGCGTTTCTCGCCTACTACCTTCACTGGCCGGCCCAACAGCTGTTCTCCCTCGACCACACCGAGCGATTGCGCTGGGTCGGTGAGGTATCGGGCATCAACAAGAGCCTGAACCATGCCTAGCCAACGGCTCGCG
>JADFKI010000009.1 GCA_022565015.1 Chloroflexota bacterium | reverse complement strand
GCCGTCGGCGGCGTCCGAGCGCCCAGCGTGGAGATAACCGAGGAGCGCTTTCCGCTGTTCGTAAAGCGCCACGAGCTGCGCCCCGGCTCCAGCGGCGACGGACGTTGGCGCGGCGGTCTGGGCTCGGTCTGCGAGATCGTCTACAGGGGTACGGAAGATGCCGTGCTCAACACGGCGGGCGACGGCATCCACAACCCGCCATACGGGCTTTTAGGCGGGAAGCCCGGCCTCCCGCACCATTACTCCATCATATCCAGTCAAGGCGAAAGAGTCCTCAAGTCCAAGGAGACGGGCATAGCCGTGCGGCCGGGCGATCGAATCATCTGCCTGTCCTCGGGCGGCGGCGGCTTTGGGGACCCCGCCGAGCGCCCGAAGCCCTCACGGGCCTGGGACGAAAAGAACGGCTACGTGCAGTAGTCGAGGGGCAGCCCAGTCCGTTGATGTGTTTAATGCCGCCTGGCGGGACCTGCGCCATTCGGCCGGTTAGCCGACGCCCTTCCAGGTAACGGGCTCTCCAGTCGGATTGTCGCGTCCGAAGAGGGTGAGACGGACACTGGTGTTGAAGCCTACCCGATGTGTATCATGCAAACAACGCCAAACGCGGCTGCAACCGACTGTTTGGCGACGAGTAAGAATGTGAAAAGGAGAGACAAATTGAACAGGGACACAAATCTCCGGGTTTTAGGCATCTCCGGCAGCCTTCGGAAGGCGTCATTTAATAGCGGACTGTTGCGCGCCGCGCGGGAGGTCTCGCATGAAGAGATGGAGATCACTATCTTTGACATCAAAGGGCTCCCATTCTACGACGGCGACGTCGAGGCTCTAGGCGACCCCCCGTCCGTTACAGCTCTCAAGTCAGCCATACGCGACGCCGATGCTGTGATATTCGCTACACCGGAGTACAACTGGGGCACCTCGGGTGCATTGAAAAACGCGATCGATTGGGCTTCGCGTGACCGTGAGGAGGGTTCCTTGATGGGAAAACCCGCGACGATCATAGGTGCAGGCGGCAGAGCCGGAACTGCGCGTGCCCAGATGCAATTACACGAAACCCTTGCAGAGACTGGTTCAGTGGTGATGGTCAAGCCAGGCGTGCTAGTTCAAGCCTTCTCGCCTATGCGGTTCGACTCGGAAGGTAATCTGATTGACGATGAAACCAAAGAGTTGCTCCGAAGTCACCTGGAGGCATTTGCAATTTGGACATTGCAACTCATACGACCCCGCGAGATCGTGCAGCATGCTTGTGAAATGGACATCCATCCCGCCCGGGCTTGAGCCCGGCCTCCCGCACCGGTACTCGATCATATCCGGCAACGGTGAAAGAGTCCTCAAGTCCAAAGAGACGGGCATAGCCGTGCGGCCGGGAGATCGAATCATCTTCCTCTTCTAGGGCGGCGGCTTGGGAGACCCCGCCGAGCGACCGAAGCTTTCGCGAGCCTGGGGCGAAAAGAGCAGCTACGTGGGGTAGGCGGGGGGCTGCTACTCACACAGGAGACATTCTGAAGCGAGGCGTCCTTTCTTGACGGCTGGGCAGCCCGTGAGAATCGCCCAGACGTTACCGCCCTTCTCGACGTGATCTACCCAGAGCCGCCCGGGGTCATGTCCGAACAATGGACGCTTCCAAACGTCTGGATTAGCTCACAAGTTGGCGGGTCCGTCGGAGACGAAGTTGTGAGGATGGCCGACTGTATTATCGAGGAGTTTCAGGCCTGGGAGTCGGGCAAGCCGTTGAGATACAGAGTGACGAGCGAAGTGCTTTCGACGATGGGGTAACAGGACGGCGTTGAAGTAGGCGGTTGCCGGCGGAGAGCGTGGTTAGAATAGGGACTGTTTGTGAGAGGGGCACAGCCCGATATCTATTCTGCGAAATCCCTCAGCTTGATCGAGCGGCTGGGCTGGCGCAGCTTCATCAAGGCCTTGGACTCGATCTGCCGGGCCCGCTCACGGGTGAAGCCGAACTCGCGGCCCACCTCTTCCAGGGTGCGGGTCCGACCGTCGATCAGCCCGAATCGCAGCTGAAGCACCCGCGCCTCACGCTCGCTGAGGGTGCCGAAGACGTCAAGTATCTGCTCCTTGAGCAGCTGGTAAAGGGCGGCGTCGGAGGTTGCGGGTATATTCGTGTCCTGGATGAAATCTCCAAGATAGCTGTCTCCCGTGTCTCCGATCGGAGCCTCCAGAGAAGCGGGTACCTGGGCATATTCCAGTATTTCCTGCGCCTTCTTCGTGGATATGTCCATCGCAACGCTTATCTCTTCGAGAGTAGGCTCCCGCCCACGCTCCTGCACGAACCGCCGGCTCGACCGCATTAGCTTGTTGATTATCTCGATCATGTGCACCGGCACCCTGATGGTGCGGGCCTGGTCTGCGATGGCCCTCGTGATGGCCTGCCTGATCCACCACGTCGCATAGGTGCTGAACTTGTAGCCCCTGCGGTAGTCGAATTTTTCGACTGCGCGCATCAGGCCGAAATTGCCCTCCTGGATCATGTCCAAGATGGACAATCCCCTGCTTAGATACTTCTTGGAGATGCTCACTACCAACCTCAGGTTGGCCTCGGCGAGAAGGTCTTTTGCCCGTGTGCCCTCGTTCTTGATGCGCTCCAAATAGCCGTGGAATACGATCTCATAGCACTCCATCGCCTGGGAGAACTCGGACGTTTCCAACTGGGCTCTCAGCTCCTTCAAGGTTGTCACCTTGCCCAGGATCTTGAGGACCTCATCGGGAATCAAGCGGCTGTCCAGCGATAGGGCCTGTACCTCTTTCTTAGCCTGATCCGGATCTACGTTGAGGACGTCCGCTACGAAGTTGAGCATCTCCTCCGAAAGCACCCCGTCCACGGCCTCTCTCAGCATAGGCTCGCCCATGATCTCCAGGAGAGTCCTCTCGCCATCCAGACCCACGTACCTGCTCAAAGCATCCACCAGAGGCTCGGCTTCGCAGGTCCGCCTTAGCAGCTCGAGTATGTATATCCATGCCCTGGGTGGTTTCTCTCCCAACTGGCTGAGTGAGGCGTTTAGCGCATGGACGTATTTACATGCCTCTATCTTCCGCGCGAGATCAAACTCGTCGGCCTTCTTTAGCAGCCTGACCCTTCCGATCTCACGCAGGTACATGCGGACAGGGTCGTCGAAGAGGTCCGCCGCTTCCACGTACTGCTCCCAGTCGCTGCTAACGTCGGCCTCTTGCCCGGCTGTCTTATCCACAGACTCATCCGAACGATTCCCTTCTTGGTCCGAGGACACGCCGTCGGCGTCATCGCATTCCTCAGCCGTCGCCGCACCTCTGTCTCCCAAAACGATACCCCGCCTGATCAAGTCCTGCGTTAGGCCGACCTTGTTCGAGTGACTGCCGGACAATCCGTTGGCGCCTTTTATGTCGGTTACTCTATTCACAGTTGCCTTCTACCGGAACATCTGCAAAGAATTTCATTCCCCAGAAGTCGATCTGCTCCGATTTCGAGTAAATTGAGTCTAGCAATGCTATGAGGGGTCGTCAACATGCACACAATCATACAACCTTTGAGGGGGAGTGTGGTCTTTATTTCATTCACTGTCGTTTTGACCGACCTCGGGATAAGGCCGTTGGGGCAAAGCATGAGCATCCCACGGAGTCGAAAGAGCGGATTTAAGGGGAGGTGCAAGGCAGCCGTCAGCGTGCCCTGGACCTCCAGGCGATGAAGAACCAGGCAGGGGAGTCGGGAGGGGCACTGGGAGAAGGATCGGCGGCTGAGTCGCCATCGATGATCAAGTCCTTCGTGAATGAAATCGAGATTACCTGTGGCGACGTCGTAATGAAACGCACCTTCTCGATAACATCGGAGCGCTCACGTTGGGAGTTGGCAACGCTGGCTGCTTGGGGCCCGGGGCAAAGCCCTGGTGGAGATAGGGGGACTCGAACCCCCAACCTCGGCATTGCGAACGCCGCGCTCTCCCAGTTGAGCTATATCCCCACGTGCGGTACTGCAACCGATTATAGCAACGAGACGTTATTACTTCAACGAGCCCGTCTGCGATGTTTTGGGGCATCATATTTCCCGCCGATAACATACAATTACACCTTCGTAAGGCGCTGCAATCCCATTGCCCATGCCTGGAGCGCTATGCTATAATCGTTTAGATATTTTAGGCTCTTCATCTTCTCATGCGTGAGTCATTTAGAGAATTACAGAAAGGCGATTTATGGAGCAACCGTCAGTAGAAGACACGACGGCACCTGAGGCAGCGGTAGCACCGGCAGTGGTTGAGCAGCCTCCCCAGGGGCCGATACAAGTGACCATGAAGTCTCTTCTCGAGGCTGGAGTCCACTTCGGGCATCAGAAGAGGCGTTGGAATCCCAAGATGAGGCGCTACATATTCACCCATCGAAATGGTATTCATATCATCGACTTGCAGAAGACGCTGCGCATGCTGGAGCACGCGTCAAACTTCATATCCGACGTGGCCGCGGATGGCAAGAAGATCCTCATGGTCGGCACCAAGAAGCAGGCCCAGGACACGATCTTTAATGATGCCCAGCGTTCAGGCGCTTTCCACATCACCACGCGATGGCTGGGCGGTACTCTCACCAACTTCAAGACGATCCAGTCCCGCATAGACCACCTGGTCCAGCTGGAGACGAGGCAGGAAAGAGGCGAATTTGACTCGCTGCCCAAGAAAGAGTCTCTGAAGCTTCAGGACAGCATGGCGAGGCTCAATCGCTATTTCGGCGGCATCAAGGAAATGACCGAGATGCCCGGAGCCCTGTTCATCATCGATGTGGGCAAAGAAGGGATAGCCGTCGCCGAGGCGCGCCGCGTGGGCATTCCCATCGTAGCGCTCGTCGACTCGGACTGCGACCCCGACCTCATCGACTACCCGATTCCAGGCAACGACGATGCCATACGGTCGATCCGACTCGTGACGGGAAAGATCGCAGACGCCATCATTGACGGCGTAAACAGACGCACGGCCATGGTAGCCGAAGAGCTCGGCGAAGAGGCCGTGATGGAAATGGAAGAGGAGGCCGGAATTACCGCGGCCGTGACGGTCGAGGAGATGCAGTCGGCCGCAGCCGTGACTACTGAGGAGACGGCCCCGGCGGCCAATGCAGAGACGGCGGAGGCCCCTACGCCCGCAGACTCAGAAACGGAGCAGGCAGCCCCAGTGGCGGAGACTGCGCCGGCCGCAGCCACGACCCCTGAGGAGACGGCCCCGGCGGCCAAAACAGAGACGGCGGAGGCCGCCCCACCCGCAGACTCAGGAACAGAGCAGGCAGCCGTAGCGGCGGAGGCTGCGCCGGCAGAGCCCGAAGCGAAAGTCGAAGTCGAAGAGCCCGTGGCTTCGGAAGAGGCTTCACCCGAGGCGCCCGAAGCGGAGCCCGCCGCCGAAGCACCCGCTGTACAGGAAGCGGCGGCCGAGGTTGAAGGCGAATCTAGCGAGGAGTCGTAACCAGTAAATTGGAAGTCAGCGTCGATACTATCAAGACACTACGAGAACGCACATCCGCAGGCATTATGGACTGCAAGCGGGCCCTGGTAGAATCCGATGGAGACCTGGACAAAGCGGAGGAGATGCTCGCTCAGCTTGGAATCGCCAGCGCTGCAAAGAGGGCCTCACGGACGACGAACGAAGGGCTCATAGAGTCCTACATCCACAGCGGCGGGCGAATCGGCGTGATCGTCGAGATTAACTGCGAGACGGACTTCGTGGCCCGCACGGACGAGTTCAAAGAGCTGGCCCACGACGTCGCGATGCAGGTTGCCGCGATGGCCCCTCTATATGTGGACAGCGAAGATATTCCTGACGGCGCGGAGGCCGGGGACCAGGAGTCCGTCCTCATGCTCCAGCCGTTCATCAAGGATCCCACCAAGTCGATCAGAGACCTGGTCAGCGAAAGCGTCGGGAAGCTCGGTGAGAATATCAAGGTCCGGAGGTTCACCAGGTTCTCGCTGGGAGAGTAGGGGCTTTGGCTAATAGCAGAGTCAAATACAACCGTGTTCTTCTTAAGCTGAGCGGAGAATCCTTCAAGGGCAAAAAAGATTTCGGAATCGATCCCGCAGCCATCGAGTATGTCGCATCCCAGATAAAAAAGGTCTATGACCTTGGCATTGAGATTGCGGTGGTCGTCGGAGGCGGCAACATAATGCGCGGGTCTGAAGCGGAGGCCGCCGGCATGGAAAGGGCGACCGCGGACTACGCCGGGATGCTCGCCACCGTAATTAACGCTCTTCACCTCCAAGAAGCCCTGGAGCGCCGTCATTCCCTGGAGGTGCGCACGCAGAGCGCGATAAGCATCCAACAAGTCGCGGAGCCTTACATTCGCCGCCGAGCGATTCGCCATCTCGAAAAGGGCCGGATTGTGTTATTCGCCTCCGGCACCGGCAACCCATTTATGACAACGGATACCGCCGCCGCCTTGCGGGCCATCGAAATTGAGGCTAAAGTGCTCCTGATGGCAAAAAATAACGTGGATGGCGTATACGGCTCCGACCCTAACCTGGACCCTAATGCCACGAAGATTGAATTCATCTCCCACAGAGAGGCCCTGGAAAAGCGTCTGGGCGTTATGGACGCCACGGCCTTGTCGCTGTGCATGGACAACGATCTGCCGATTATCGTATTTGACCTTTTAACCAGGTCCAACCTCGAGAATATCATCCTTGGAGAGCAGATCGGCTCGATGGTAGGCGTAGGTGGCTAAGTAACTAACTCAGAAGATGGTTCGAAAAGCTCTCCGACGAATCCGCCTGTCCGAGATAAGTTCGCTCCGATGCGCCGGAGAGGCGGGAGAGCCTGTCGAAGGATGGTCCATTCTGGATAGACGTATTGGGAAAGTTACTAAGACATGGTGATCGTCAACTCATTGCTCCCTGGAGAAGTTAGGCCATGGCCACAGTAGAAGAGGTGTTATCTGAAACAAGTTCCGGTATGGACCGGTCCGTAGACGCGCTAAAGCGGGAGCTGGGCGCGATTCGAACCGGCAGGGCCTCCCCCACGCTCGTGGAGAGCCTGATGGTGGATTATTATGGTGTGCCTACGCCGTTGAACCAGCTCGCTTCTATCTCCATACCGGAGGCTCGCGTGATCATGATTCAGCCGTGGGACAAGCAGGCGATGGGCGATGTCGAGAAGGGTATTCTCAAGTCCGACCTGGGGCTGATGCCCAACAACGACGGCACCGTCATAAGGATCAACATTCCGATGCCTACGGAGGAGCGGCGTAAGGAGCTGGTGAGGCTGGTTGGCCGCAAGGTCGAAGACGCGCTGGTCTCCCTCCGAAACGTTCGACGCGACGGTCTGGAGCAGTTTCGAAAGATGGAGAGGGAGAAGGACATCTCCCAGGACGATGGCAGGCGCGCGCAAGAGCAGCTTCAAGGGCTCACCGACAGCTACGGAGAGCAAATGAACGCGTTGAAGGCCGATAAAGAAGCAGAGGTCATGGAAGTTTGACACAGCCCCTCTCCGAGACCTCCGATTCCTACAGAACAGCGGAAGAGTCGACCGAAGGCCACCCTGGCTCCATACCGGTCCACGTGGCCGTTATCATGGACGGCAACGGCAGGTGGGCTACGAGGCAGGGAATGTCTCGCAGCGATGGGCATCGCGCGGGCACGGACAACATTCGGCGCATAACCAGGGCGTTCGCTGAGCGGGGCGTGAAATACCTGACCCTCTATGCCTTCTCGACTGAAAACTGGCACAGGCCGAGCGACGAAGTCCAGACTCTCATTGAGCTCATCGAATACGCCATCCTCAAGGAAGTCCAGTCGTTGCACGAGCAGGGCGTCCGGATAAAGCACATCGGTCGACTTGAAAGATTGCCTCGAAGCCTGCAAGAGTCCATACGCAAGTGCATAGAGCTGACCAAGGACAACACCGCCATTACATTGAGCGTGGCCTTCAACTACGGCGGCAGGACCGAGATCATAGACGCGATTAAGGCGATCACCGCGGACGGAATACCCTCAGACCGCATCTCCGAAGAGCTCGTCAGAGGCTATCTCTACACGGACGGCCTCCCGGACCCGGACCTCATCGTGCGGACCGCTGGTGAGATGCGACTCAGCAACTTCCTTATATTTCAGTCCGCCTACTCCGAATACTATGCGACGCAGGTATGCTGGCCCGACTTCGACGAGGCTGAGGTCGCCAAGGCCATAGAGGCATACGGCACCCGCAAGCGTCGCTTCGGCAAGGTGGAAGAGTAATAGCCGCTTTTCGCGGATATTCCACAATATGGTTCGAGCACTTACCGTGAATTCAGGCCGCGCGCACTCAACCTGCGGGCAAGGGCGACCGCTTTGACAGACGCTTTTTTGGATACCCCCACGGCCGGAAGCGGATCGTTGACGTCCAGAGTTACGAGCGCCGCCGTAACCCTCCCGGTGCTTATCGTGGCCGTCTGGGCGGGGAGCCCCTGGTTCACGGCGCTGGTTGCGATAGCCGCCGGCACCGCCGGTTGGGAAATCTCGGCCATAGCGGGGATTAAAAACAGGGCTCTGGTCGCCACCGTAATCGTCGGCTCGATCGCGCTGATCGCCGCAGGTGACTTCATTGCGAGGCAGACCGCTCTCGCGAGCCTTGTAGCCCCCTTCGCGCTGGTGGGAGCGCTAGCCGGTCTGTTGGCGCTGCAAAGGCTCCGGGCTCCGGGCAACGACTTCTTGAGAGCGGCGCTGGTCATCGCGGCGATCGCGTACGCCGGGGGCCTTCTGTTTCATGCGCCCTTGCTGCGAAATCATGCAGCGGGGATGGAATGGGTGCTCTTCCTGCTAGCGGTGACGTTCGCCACGGACACCGGGGCCTATTTCATCGGCAGGGCCTTCGGGAAAAGGCCACTTGCGCCTTCGATCAGCCCCTCTAAAACATGGGAGGGCGCCGCCGGAGGAACGCTTGCGGCCCTGGCGGCGGGCTTCATCGCATACCAGTTCATGGCGACTCAGGCGCCGGTCTGGCAGGTCGTAGTCCTCGCCGGAATCGCCGGGATCGCGGGCCAGTTAGGAGACCTCGCCGAATCCAAGTTCAAGAGGGTCTTCGACGCCAAGGAATCGGGCTCGATCTTGCCGGGGCATGGCGGCATTTTGGACAGGCTCGATTCGATTGTTTTCAGCCTACCCGTCGTGTATTATGCTGTGAAATGGGTGATAACGTGAAAGGACTGGCCATACTGGGCTCCACGGGCTCGATCGGGACCCAGACGTTAGATGTCGTTCGAGCATTTCCAGACGACCTCCGGGTCGTCGCACTGGCCGCAAGAAGGAGCCTGGAGCTTCTCGAAAAGCAGGTCGAGGAGTTCAGGCCAAGGCTTGTCTCCTGCCACGGCACCAGCGAGGAGAAGGCCTTTCTTGCCTCCAACGGTTGCGTGGACTGCAGCATGGACGAGATCGTCCGCGACCCCGAGGTTGACCTCGTTGTAACCGCTACGGCGGGTGACGTCGCTCTGGGGCCGACTTTCACGGCCATAAACGCGGGTCGCGACATCGCACTGGCTAACAAAGAAACCGTCGTCATGGCGGGGGCAATGGTCACCTCGAGGGCCCGCGAGATGGGCGTGCAGCTGTTGCCTCTCGACAGCGAGCCCAACGCCATCTGGCAGTGCATACGCGGCGAAGACAAGAAGATCTCGCGCCTGATGATAACGGCGTCCGGCGGGGCATTCCGGGACACGCCCCTGGAAAAGCTGGCCGACGTAAGCCCGGAGCAGGCGCTGAAGCATCCCACGTGGAGCATGGGCGCCAAGATCACCGTCGACTCGGCGACCATGATGAACAAGGCGTTCGAGGTAATCGAGGCGCGCTGGCTATTCGACGTTCCGTGGGAAGACATCGAAGTCGTCGTTCACCCGCAGAGCATCATACATTCAATGGTGGACTTCGTTGACGGCTCGGTCAAAGCGCAGCTTAGCCCGCCGGACATGCACCTGCCCATTCAGTATGCGTTGTTCTACCCCAACCGCGTTTATAATGAGAACATACGCAGGTTCAACCCCACTGAGACGGGCACGCTGACGTTCGAGGAGTTCGACCACGAACGCTACCCCTGCTTCAGTCAGGCGTTGGACTACGCGAAGAGAGGCGGCACATGGCCCGCAGCCCTATCCGGCGCGGACGACACCGCCGTGGAGCTATTCCTGACCAAGAAGATAGGCTTCCTGGAGATCGCCAAGGTGATTCGAGAGGCACTGGCCCGGCATCATAATATCGAAGACCCTTCGCTGCAGGACATCGTGGCCGCAGGTGAGTGGGGCAGAAATCAGGTACGCAAGGTAGTGGAGGGATAGGGTAGTGTTTGGACTGCCTATGTGGCTGCTGGTATTTCCAGTACTTGGATTCCTAATTTTGATCCACGAGCTGGGCCACTTCTTAACTGCAAAGTGGTTTGGCATCACGGTAAAAGAGTTCGGCTTCGGCTTTCCTCCTCGACTGATCGGCTTCAAGTTCAGCCGCTATGGGACGATCTACTCGATAAACGTGATTCCGCTGGGCGGATTTGTTCGCATGATCGGCGAGAACGGCGAAGGCGCCACCGAAGAGGACACCGAAAAGCACCTGCGTGAGAAAAATGTTGTCTACATCCGGCGAGGCGTGGAACAGGCGGGCCGTATAGAAGAAGAGCCGCCCCCGGAAGAGGTCAGCTTCGCGGACCAGACCGTGCTCAAGCGCGCCATCGTCCTTTGCGCGGGCTCCTTCATGAACCTGCTGTTCCCCGTTATCACATTTACCATCCTGTTTCTGATCCCCCAGGATGCGATCGTTGGAGCCGTGGTGATTAACGGCGTCGCGCCCGGGTCTCCGGCCGCCCAAGCGGGCCTACGCGAGGGTGACACGGTCATTGCCGTCCAGGGACGCCCCGTGGACAACCACTTCGAGCTGATACAGCGCGTCATGACCAGACTTGGCTCACCTACTGAAATCGAAGTCCGAAGGGGTTCTTTCATATCGGGCAGCCCGATTCCGGAGCAGACCTCCGCCAATACGGAGATAATAACCCTCGTCCCGCGACTGAACCCGCCCGACCTCGTTGTGGTGCAAAACGTCAACGACCCGTCGAAAGAGGTCTCGTTGGCGGACGCCCAGAAGTACCTGCCTGAGCTACAGATAGGGGACTCACTCACCCAGGGCGCCGTCGGCATCATGATAGGCACCTTCGATCAGCGTACCGAGAAGAGAAGCTACCCCATCTCGGACGCCGTGCCCATGTCATTCCAGAAGATGTGGGACGTCTTTTTATTGACCAAGAACGGCGTTGCCAGATGGATGGCCGGCGGCCCAGACCCTGGTTTCGCAGGACCGGTGGGCATCGCAAGGGTCACCGGTATGGTGGCGGAAGTAGGAGGCATATCGCCTCTCATCGAGTTCATGGCGCTGATCAGCATCAGCCTGGGTGTTATAAACATTCTCCCCATCCCTGCCCTGGACGGCGGTCGTCTGCTATTCGTCATCATCGAGTGGGTGCGGCGCGGCAAGCGCATCTCACCCCAACGTGAAGGCCTCGTGCACCTCGTCGGATTCGTACTTCTTATCAGCCTCATCGTCGTCATAAGCTACTTCGACGTTGTGCGCCTCTTGAACGGAGATAGCCTGATACGTTAGGCTAGGTAAGTTAACCGGCAGGCGTCACGTCCGATATTGTCGGCGCCGGGACTTTTATTACCGATGTCCGGTCTTCATCAAGCGCCGCCGTTTTTCATATTTCGTGCCGAGTTGCGCTGAGCCAGCCTGCTCGACCAGGGAGCCCAACATGAGAAAGCGCCGCGTCACCAAGGCCCTAAACGTAGGCGACGTCAAGATCGGCGGCGACGCCCCCGTCACAGTGCAGTCCATGACGAAGACCGACACGCGGGATGTCAAGGCCACCGTGGACGAGATAAAGGGCCTGGAAGAGGCCGGCTGCGAGATCATACGTTGCGCGGTGCCGGACATGGAGGCGGCGCAGGCACTGGCGGACATCAAGAAGCAGATCAAGATACCTCTGGTAGCCGACATTCACTTCCACTATCAGCTCGCCCTGGAGTCGCTAAAGAGCGGCGTCGATTGCCTGCGGCTGAACCCCGGCAATATCCGCGACCGGGACAAGGTCGAGCAGATCGTGCGAGAGGCCAAGGCCCGAAGGGTCCCCATCCGCATCGGCGTGAACTTCGGCAGCCTGCCTCCCGTGGGGGGCATAGGCGCGACTGGCGGAATCTCCCGTCACACGGACGGCGTGAACACGCTGCCCAAAGCCGGTGAGGCCGAGCCGGGCCAGTATACGGTCGTGGACCACATGGTCGAGACCGGCCTGTGGGAGATCGGCATACTAGAGGCGCTCGACTTCGATCTCATCAAGATATCCCTCAAGGCCTTCGACATCGATACGACGGTGGAGGCATACCGACGGCTGGGAGACCTCGTGCCGTACCCGTTCCACCTGGGCATCACGGAGGCCGGGACCGCGAAGTCGGGCAGCATTCGCAGCGCCATCGGCCTGGGCATGCTCTTGTACGACGGCATCGGCGACACGATCCGCGTTTCGCTCAGCGACGACTCCCGCGAGGAGGTCTACACCGGGTTCGAGATCCTAAAGGCGCTGGAGATACGCAAGGACGGCGCCACCCTGGTCGCGTGCCCCAGCTGCGGCCGAGCAGACGTCGACATTCGTGCGCTCGCAAACGACGTGGACAAGATGCTGCGAGAGATCAAGAGCCCGATCAAGGTGGCGGTCATGGGATGCGAGGTGAACGGCCCCGGCGAAGCAAAGGATGCCGACGTGGGCATCGCGGCCGGTGCGGGCCGTGCGATTATATTCCGTAAGGGCCGGAAGTCGCGAATCGTCGACGAGTCGGAGATGCTGACCGCCCTGATGGAGGAAATCAGAATAATTGAGTCAGAGGTAGCTGCAAAGGTCTGAGTAACCGCCCGCATTCATTCAATTACTATCTCCGAATATGGTTCGACAAGCTCACCACGAACGGCGAATGTCCTTTCTGCCCGTTCGTCCTGAGCTTGTCGAAGGATGGTCCACTCTGAATAGACGTTTTGAGAGAATTTTTTGGTATAGATCCTGATTGAGGAAAATCCATTAAATGCGCGTAACTGAGCTTTTCGGAAAGACCTTGCGGGACGACCCCGCCGAGGCCGAGCTTGTAAGCCACAAGCTCATGATCAAGGCGGGCATGATATACCAGGTTGGCACCGGCCTTTACGCCTACCTGCCGCTCGCCTGGCGCTCGTTGAGAAAAATAGAGCAGATCATTCGTGAGGAGATGGACGCGGCGGGCGGCCAGGAAATCCGGCTGTCCATCGTTCAGCCCCAGGAGATCTGGGACGAATCAGGCCGCACAGAGGCGTACGGACCGGACCTATTCAGGCTAAAGGATAGGCGTGAGCGGCCGCTGGTGCTGGCCCCGACCCACGAAGAGCTGCTGACGAACATGGTCAAGGCCAACGTTCACAGCTATCGCGACCTGCCCCTCTTGCTGTACCAGATCCACACCAAGTTCCGTGACGAGCCTCGGCCGCGCGGCGGACTCATCCGCGTGCGTGAGTTCGACATGAAGGACGCCTACAGCTTCGACGCCGACGAGGAGGGCCTGGACAAGAACTACCGGAAGATGGTGCAGGCGTACAAGAACATCTACTCGCGGTGCGGCCTCGACGTAATCATGGTCGACGCCGACAGCGGCGCCATCGGCGGCAAAGACTCCAATGAGTTCATCTTGCTGACCGATGCGGGCGAGGACACGATTATTCTCTGTCCCAACTGCGGTTACGCCGCCAATGCCGAGAAGGCGCTCTTCACCAAACCACGAACCGAGGCCGCGGATGAGCTGCCGCTCGAAGAGGTGGAGACCCCCGGCATAAAGACCATCGAGGCGCTTGCCGAACACCTTGGAGTGTCGACCAGTCAAACACTGAAGGCCGTCTTTTACATGGCGGACGGTGAGCTGGTCTTCGTGGTCATTCGAGGCGACCTGGACGTGAACGAGGTAAAGCTCAGAAACACGCTTGGGGGCGTCGCCGAGCTGCGACTGGCCACTCCCGAAGAGGTAGCGGCGCAGGGCATCGTCGCCGGCTCTGCATCGCCCGTCGGCCTCGATGGCGTGAAGATCGTCGCCGACGACTCGATCGAGCTTGGCTCCAACTTCGTCGTGGGCGCCAACAAGCCCGACCGCCATCTCAGAAACGCGAACCACGGCCGTGATTTCAAGGCGGACGTCATCACGGATATAGCCCTAGCGAGGGAAGGCTACGCGTGCCCGAACTGCGGGGACCCGTTCAAGACAAGCCGGGGCATCGAGGTAGGCCACGTCTTCAAGCTGGGCACAAAGTACAGCGACGTGCTGGGCGCTTTCTACCCAGACCAGGAGGGCAATCAGCACCCCGTGGTCATGGGCTGCTACGGCATCGGCCTCGGCAGACTGCTTGCCGCCGCAATCGAGCAACACAACGACGATAAGGGCATGATCCTGCCTGCGCCAATCGCACCATATGATGTCTCGCTGCTGTCACTGAACATCGAAAACGAAGAGGTCGTAAAAGTCGCGGAAGAGCTATACGAAGACCTTCAAAAGGAACGCATCGAGGTGCTCTTCGACGACCGGGCTGATTCGGCGGGTGTCAAGTTCAACGATGCCGACCTGCTCGGCCTTCCCCTGCGTCTCGTCGTGAGCCCACGGAATATCAAGCAGGGCGTCGTCGAGATCAAGCGTCGGTCCGAGCAGGACGCCACGACGGTCCCGATAGCGGACGTGGTGAAGACGGTCAAAGGCATGCTGTCGGCCTGAGGTCGCGTGCGCTAACGCGTTAGGCTCTTGAGAAAATCGGAGACCGCCGACTCGTAGGCATCCCTGTCCGCGTTCCATCCCCGTACGTGGTCCACACCCGGGAGCTCGACGTACGTAACGAGCCCCGGCCTTAGCGCAGCCAGGCTCTGACTGGTGCTAACCGGCACCCTGTGGTCTCCCGTCCCGTGGAAGAGCAGTATCGGCAGGGCCAGCTCATTGGCTCTATCCAGATAATTGAGGCTCGCCCAGTCAACGTCGAATCGGAACCCGGAGAACAGCTTCGCCATCTTCCCTACGAAGACCGGATAACCATCCTCTTCGGCGCCTAGCTCCACGGTGGCCCCAAAGTCCAGCATCGGCGAGTCCAAAATGGCCCCGGATACCTGGCCGGCCAGCGACGATTCCAGAAGAAAGCTGGCGACTATTCCGCCTCCCATGCTAAAGCCCACGAGCACGATTCGCCTGGCGCCGTTCTCCAATGCATATAATACAGCGCCCTCCAGGTCCTCCCACTCCGTCAGCCCGTAGCCGTACATTCCGCTGGGGTCGGAGACGGTATCCTCATCGTTGCGATAGCTGATTACGAGCATGGGCATCCCCGACTTCGCCACGACCGGAAGAGTGCGCAGCGATTCCCGCCTGTCGCTGCCCTTTCCGTGCACGAAAATGGCCCATGTGCTCGAATCACCGTCTACATACCATGCTGGAAATTCGCCAAGGTCCGACGTATAGGCCACTTCTGTGAAGGCCATGCCATGGGCAACCAGGGGGTCGTCGGGATAGAACTTCGCGTCCGTCCGCACAGAACGGCCCACCAGATTGGAAGAGGCCTCGGTCAGAAGCTTGCGGACCACGGTATCGCCGGACTCTCGTACGGTCTCACCGATCTGCAGGTAAATATCGTCGCCTATGAGTCCGGAGAGAGCCTTGTCGTTCCAGTCCCCATCCCTGTCCGTCAGCTCGGTCGCCCGCAGTGTGATGAGCCCGGCGCTAATATTTTCAATTACCAGATCGAACTCTTCGGGCGTGTGGTCTGGAATGAGTCCGCCGTCTCGGAGCAGGTTGGAGGCATACCACCCGCCACCAAGAAATCCCGAGATCAAGAGCACGAGTACAAGGCCGGCCGCAATTCGGACTATTTTTCTCTTGAGCATTACGAACTCACCAAGGGCAATGACGTACTGCGACAGAAGGGACGCCCACATGGGGCAAGATCACAACGAGACCAGTCCCAAAGATTTAACCCATTTTATGTATCATCGTACCTCAATAATGAGGCGGGCACCTATAAAATTGCTCCACATTCTGCCCCGTGCTAACAGTTTAGCTACCAATCAATCACTAAACTTCACTAACGTCTCAGAGTCTTTCACGGGAATTTCCCCGGATGTGTCACAATAGACTGTTATAAATAGGGTTGGAAGGCCCATCCGGGCTAACGAGACCGAGTGCGATTACCAATTGCTGACCCCCCTTGGTATCGCACTCGTTTCTTTTACCGGACTACTCCCGTTCACATACGAGTATTAGCGCCACGTCAGTGCTCGTTATGGCGAGATGCCAAGCTTTTTCAGCCACATGTCACCGTTTGCGCCCCTGTGCACGAACGGGCGCGCCTTCGGAGGCCGCTCGCGAAGCTCCAGGGTCGCCGCATCGTCGATCTGATGCTCGTCGCCTTTGACCACCACACCGTAGTCCTCTGCCGCCGATTCGACGGTTATGAAGCCCTCGACGACGTCTTTGCGGACCTCTCGTACACCCCGAAGGAACGGGTCGCCCCAGCCTCCTCCTCCACAGGTCTCGATGCGCAGCATGTCACCGGCCTTCACCGATAAGTTCTCGCCGGCGGGAGGGATGTCTCGCTCACCTTCCATGTCCGGATTCAGAATAAAGCGGCCGGGCTGGCCTGCCTCGCCGCCGTTTATGCCGAAGCAAGGAAACCGGACGTTGTCCATCCTCGTGCTCAGAATGCAGTCAACGAGTATCCTGACGTCCTTTACGACGCCGCATCCACCCCTGTAACGGCCCGGGCCCCCTGTGTCCGGCAGTATCCTGTACTGCTCTATCCGCAGCGGGAACTCGCCCTCTTCGAACTCGATGGGGTAGTTCTTCTGGTCCCTGAAGTATATTGCGTTAAGACCATCGGCGGTTGGCCGGGCTCCCTGGCCCGAGCCGATGCCCTCGCTGAAGTACAGGTAGCGGCCGGCGCCGTCAACCGTCCTCAGGTTGTAGATGACGTAAACGGGCGACGCCGCGGGCGCATTGCCGTCGGTGGCCTCGGCCATCGCGCCGGTTATGCACCCCATCAGGCGAATCAGCGTATGACTCCGTAGTCCGACCGGCGCCGGGAAGTTGGGAGAGGTGATCGTGCCGGGCTTCGTCCTGACCTCATCGAAGATGTGGACCGCTCCTTCGTTCAGAGGCAGATCGGGGTCCAACGAGGCCAGATACCTGGCCATGAGGAGGCTGAACGCGCCCGGGCTGGTGATGAAGTTTACGGGACCTACGGCCTGAGGGCCGCTGCCGGACAGGTCCGCGACGATCGAGTCGCCGCGCCTCGTAATCTTGACGTCCACCCTCCGAGGCTCGTCCGTGACGGGGTCGGCGTCGACGTAATCGAAGAAGTGGTATTCGCCCTCCTTGATGACCTCACGGGCCTTCCGAAGGTAAGCCTCGGTGCTGCGCTCGACTATCTCATCGAAGGCCAGGAGGACCGTCTCCCTGGGAAACCTTTCCATGAGCTCGGCGACGCGGCCCTCAGCCAGGCGGCACGCCGCCATGAGCGCCCGCGTGTCGCCCTCGAGCATCTCCGGGAATCTGGAGTTGTTGAGGATTACCGAATAGGCCTCGCGGTTCATCTCGCCGGCGTGAATTATCCTTATCGGCGGCACCAGCGTGCCCTCGTGAAAGATCTCGGACGCATGGGGCGAAAGGCTGCCCGACACGCTGCCGCCGATGTCCCAGAAGTGGCCGAAGGCGACGGCGAAGCCCGACATGCTTCCCTGGCTGAATATCGGTGAGATGAAGCACATATCGCCCGTGTGCTGTATGGCCCCGTTGGACTTGTGAGGGTCGTTGAACCAGTAGAGGTCGCCCGGCTCCATCTCCTCCACCGGATACTCGGCTACCACGGGGTCGATTATTCGGGGGCCGCTGTTGGAGAGCAGGGCGTCCACTATGCGCCCTTGAACGTCGTACACGCCAACGAAGAAGTCCTTCTTTTCCTTGATGACCGGCGACATAGCCGTTCGCTCTACCAGGGCCTCCATTTCGAGAATAGTCGAGTGGACGGCGCCCCTGACTATCTCCAGCGTGATCGGGTCAACGGCCATCGGATACTTCCTGCCTTTCGATAATCAGGTTGCCTATTCGGTCCACGTTCGCGACGAAACCCGGCGAGACGAGGACCGTCGTGTCCTGCTGCTGCACGACGGCGGGGCCCGATATGCTCATGCCTCGAAGCAGCGTATCCCTGACGTATATCGGGGTATCCTGAGGGCCCTGCCCCCGGCTGAACTCGACCTTTCGCCTCGTCGTGGGCTTCGCGAGCCGACCGCCGGCGGCCACTGATTCGACCATGGCGTGTCGCGGCATGATGCCGGAGGCGCTCACGCGAAGGTTTACGAGCTCGACGCGAGACCCGGGCAGATTGTACGTGTAGAGCCTTCTCGTGCAGGCTGTGAAAGCCGGCTATGGTCTCGTTCAGAGTCTCCGAGGAAAACTCGCCGTCCGGGACGTCCACGGTAATCTCCCAGCCCTGGTGCTCGTAGCGCAGGTCCGCGGACCTCGCCAGAACGCCCGCGTCCGCCGCCACGCCCTCCTCGGCGAGCCAGTCCCGCGCCTGTTGCTCCATGCCATCGAACGCCTTCGCTATGGTCTCAATTTCCTCGTCGCCGCCGGGACCGACATATGTTTGAACGTAGTCGTTCTTGAGGTCCGTGAAGAGCAGCCCGAAGGTGGACAGCACGCCGGGAGTAGGGGGAACGACGATCGTCTCGATGCCCAGGAGGTCCGCCAGCGAGCATGCGTGAAGCGGGCCCGCGCCTCCGAATGCCACCAGCGCGAAGTCTCTGGGGTCGTGGCCCCGTCCGATGGACACGGCCCTTATCGCACCGGCCATGTTGTTGTCCGCGATTTCCAGGATGCCCGACGCGGCGTCCATCAGGCTGAGTCCCATCGGACCGGCAATTTTGGTCTCGATGGCCTTACGCGCGGCGTCCACGTCGAGGCTCATCTCTCCGTCTATGAGCTGCCCGGGCAGATGGCCCAGGACAAGGTGGGCGTCGGTCACGGTGGGCTCGTCACCGCCCTGGCCGTAGCATGCGGGTCCGGGATCGGCGCCGGCGCTCTCGGGTCCGACTGTCAGGCCGCCCGACGCCGGTATGCGGGCGATGCTGCCGCCTCCGGCGCCGATAGTGGAGATGTCGAGCATGGGAAGCTGCAGGGGCAGCCCGCCTATCATGCGCTCGACGGTAACGTCCGGCGCGCCGTCCTTCACCAGGCATATGTCGGCGCTGGTGCCCCCAACGTCCACCGATATGAAGTTGGAGTACCCCGCGGCCTTCGCGACCTCCAACGCACCCATCACACCGGCGACAGGGCCCGAAAGCACGGTGTGTATCGCCTGCTTACCGGCCATGGACGCGCTGGTGATACCGCCGTTGGACTTCATGATGAACAGCGGCGCCACCAGGCCGTCCCTCTTCGCCATCTCATCCAGGCCGGTCAGGTATTTACCTACCTGGGGCATTACATAGGCGTTTAGGACCGTGGCGACGGTCCTCTCGAACTCTCGGAACTGGGGCAGCACCTCTGTCGATAGCGAGACCATCGCGTCGGGAAACTCTCGCAGGACAATCTCCGCGACCCGAGTCTCGTGGACGGGGTTGGCGTAGGAGTAGAGAAGGCAGACGGCGACGGCTTCGACTTCGAGGCGGCGGAGCTTTTTTGCGATCTCGAAGCACTCGTGCTCGTCAAGCGGTGTTTGGACCGTGCCGGTCCTGTCGATGCGCTCCGTGACCTCGAAGATGAGGTTCGGAGGAACGGGCCGCTCCGGCTTCACCCAAGCGTAGATGTTCTCCCGACGGGGTATGTCGTGGCGGCCGATCTCCAGGACGTACTTGAATCCCTTCGTGGTAATCAGGGCTACCTTCGATGGCGTCCGCTGGATGACGGCGTTGGTGGCGATGGTAGTCCCGTGAAATATCCTGCTCACCTCGCCGGCGTCGACGGAGGCCAACGACAGGCCCCTGCGAATCCCCTCCATGAATCCGATGGAGTGGTCCCTCGGCGTGGAGGGGACCTTGTTCGTCCAGAGCTTACCTGACTCGGTATCCTGCACGACCACGTCGGTAAAGGTCCCGCCGATGTCCACGGCTACATAATAGCTGCTCAAAAACACGTCCGGTAATCAGTCTGCTCTGGGCATTGTATATAAGGTGTTTAAGCCGCGCAAGCGGGTGCAATGGGGAGAGCGGTGTTGCCCGCAACCCGGCGCGGTGCTACACTCGGGCCAATACGATGAATCAGATACGAAGCGCTACGGGGGCGAAAACATATGACGATCAGCGACGAAGCGAACGATTTTCTTGGCCGGGCCAACATCGCCATACTGGCCACCGTCGGTCTGGGAAATCGGCCGCACGCAGCCCCGGTGTGGTACCTGTATGAGGACCAGGAGCTCCTTGTATCCACGGGGACAGGCTCACAGAAGCACCGCAACGTCCAGCGAAACCCCGCCGTCACGCTGGTCGTAGAGCGCCGTGAGCCCCCATATTACGTGGTAACGGTGCAGGGCGAAGCCGAGATAGGCCCGCCGCTGTCCGACGACAAACGGCTTGCCCTGGCAATTAGGTATCTGGGTGAAAGTCGAGGTCAGGCCTATACCGAGAGAACGCGAGGATCGGACTCGATTACGCTCCGCATTCGACCAGCCAAGGTCATCGAGTTCCACGGAGAGGCCGGCCGCGACTGATATTTTTAGCAAAAGCCGGACCTCTCCACGATTTGCCATTCCTATGATTTAAGCCGCGGCCTCTCCACTTTTTACGTGGCCTGTAACCTAGGCGGCCGCTTCCAGCTCCCTGGTCAAGAAGCCCTTGGCGACGTGCGACGGCACCGCCAGGCCGACATTTGGACCGCTCATGATGGTATTGATACCGATCAGGCGACCCTCGCTGTCCAGCAGCGGTCCACCGGAATTGCCGGGCCGAAGCTGCATGTTAATGGCGAGCCATTCGCGTCCGGAGCCGTCGTGGGACTCCAGGCCGATGGCGACGCCGGATGTCACGGCGCCCACCTGACCCCATGGGTGGCCGATCGCCAGGACAAGTTCGCCGGACATGACCCTCCTGGAGTCGCCAACGGCTATCGCCGGCAAGTCCTCGGCGTCCACCGTCAGGGCCGCCAGGTCGTGCTCCTTGCTGACCGCCACGACCTTCGCGGCCAGGACCCTTCCGTCTGCCAGGGAGACGCGAAGTGCCCTGTCGCGGACGACGTGAGCGTTCGTCAGGATGAGGCCGTCCCGGTGCCACACGGTCCCGGCGCCTCGTCCTCCCCCGTCGTCCAGGATCTCGACGACGCTGCGCCTGGCCCTTTGAACGACCGAGGCCATCTCGCTGCTCACTTCATGAAGAACGCTTCTACTCTGCATATCCTTAGGACCTCTCTCCGACGACGACCGAGATTTCTTTCAACTGTCCTGCCCGGACGAGCTTTACGGTCGACGTCCGGCCCGCCTTGTCGCCGAGTGCGCTCAGGAGGTCGTCAAGCTGTCTGAGCGGCTCCGAGTCCAGAGCGACCAGGGTATCGCCGACCAGAAGGCCTCCCTTGTCCGCCGGGCCATCCTCCACGATCGAAGCGATGAGAAGCCCCGTATCCTGGCCGGATTCGTCGGCGATGCTCGACTGAAGTCGAACGGGCTGCGCGCCGACGCCAAGGAATCCCCTTTGCACGCGGCCGTGCTCCAGAAGCTGGACCACGGTCTTCTCCAGCGTGGCCACGGGAATGGTCGCGGCGGCGCCCCTGATCAGGGCCGACGTATTCATGCCTACCACCCGCCCGCTCGGAGCCACCAGCGGTCCGCCGGAGAAACCCGGATACATGGTCACGTCCGTCTGAACGTAGCTGTCAACGGCGCCGCCGGCCGGGGTGCGCCAGGCGTCGCCTACGGCATTCACCATGCCCAATGTCGCACGAGGCTCCTTCCCCGGACGACCCAACGCCAAGACGAGGTTGCCCGCGCTGACGGAGTCCGCCGTCGCTCGCTGCACGGCCGTCAGTCCGGATTGCTCCGCCTTCAAGACTGCGACGTCGATGGACGAGTCACGCCCGACCAGCTTTGCTTCCGCAGTGCCGCCGTCGGGCAAGCCTATGCTTATCTCCTCGTCCCGCTCGACGACGTGATGCGCCGTGACGATGACTCCATCGTCCGACCAGACGATGCCGCTGGCGGGCATGCGCCTTCTCGCCTCAACCCTGACGACGCCGCGGCCCGCGTCGACGACAAGCTCGGCGATATCCTTTGATAGCTGTGTTAAGATCCCTGACATTTTTTCTTCCCCCTTACGGTAATTTGCTTCTAAATATGAAACGTGATTCCGCAGCCATTACCCTGCGTCTATTCCAAGATAGAGGACTCGGATTCGAAGCGCCTCGCCCGTTCAGGCGGGGCAGAACCTGGAAGAAGGTCTAGGTCCGGTAGGCGGATAAAAAAATGGGGAGCGCAGTCCACTACTCCGACGCATCGGAGTCCGAACTTATCTCGGACAGGCGGATTGCCGGGAGTCTGAGAGCCTGCCCTGAGCATCGTCGAAGGGTGCTCCTCAGATACAAATTTCTTCCCATTCCTCACCCGAAAAGGCGCCGGAGGGATGGTCGAAAGAGTTTTCCAACACCCTGCTAGAGGGGTAAAAGTCCCGAGCGCGTGGCGTTCATGACGGCCTCGGTGCGGCTGTGCACGCCCAGCTTGCCCATGATGGAGTTCACGTGAAACTTGACGGTGTGCTCGCTGATGTCGAGGTCGTAGGCGATCGCCTTGTTCGATGAGCCGTCTGCCATGAGGCGCAAGACCTGCATCTCGCGAGCGGTAAGGCCGCGTTCAGCCTCGTCGCGTGGGGATGCGGAGGCGCCGCCGCTCAGGCTTGCGGACAGCTCCGGCTCGACGATGACGAGACCTTGTGTCGCCGCGACAACGGCGGCGGCTATCCTCTCGGCGGCGGCATCCCTGTAGACCACACCGACGGCGCCTAGGCCGGCGATCCCGGGCAGGCCGTTCTCCCTGTGTACCAGCGCCACGATTGGCGGGCCCTCACCGACGAGCCCAACAATTCGCGAAACGCCGGCCGCGGAATCCCAACCGACGTCCCATACGATGGCGTCGGGCTGGTAGGCATCGATGGCCGCGGCTACATCCAGCGAGGGCATCTTGGCCACGACGGCCATTCCCGGCACGCCTGAAAGCTCGGCGGCCAGGCCGGACCGAGCCAGCGTGTCGTCGGCGACTACCAGAATTCTTGTGCTGTTATAATCGAATTCGGCCATAAACGGTCCCTCGCATACTGAATTCATCATAGGTGCATATCCACCCGACCGCCAGTTTATATCCCAGACAATGATATTAACGCAGCATTCCTCCATCGCGTTCTCCAGGAGGCAGAATACATGACCGTGCTAGTGTTGACCCCTATTGAAAGGGAGTTCACTTCTTTGACCGAAGAGCTGACATCCCTGGGGCTGCCCTCGTCTAGCGTCTCTCATGGCCAGATTTCCGGCCGAAGCTACGCCGACGGTTCGCTGTTCGTGGCCCAGGGCGGCCTGGGAAAGGCGCAGTTCGGGATCCAGACGCAGCACCTGCTTGACCACATCGACGGCGTGAGCCTCGCCGTATGCGCGGGCACCGCCGGCGGGCTCGGACCCGGGCTTGCCATAGGCGATGTGGTGGTCGGCACGTCTACTGTGGAGCACGATTTCAATCGCGCGTTCTCCAAGAGGCCCCTTCCCAGTTTCGAGGGCTCTAAGCCACACATTAGGGGACTAGGCAGCCTCGAAGTCCCGTCGCAGGAAGGCTTTGCCCTCCACTTCGGGCTGATTGCCAGCGGTGACGAGGACATCGCAGACGCGGCGCGCGCCAGGCAGCTCAGGGATTCGACAGGCGCATTAGCAGTCGCGTGGGAAGGCGCCGGAGGGGCTAGGGCGGCCAAGTTCTCTAACATACCCTACCTCGAGCTTAGAGGCATATCGGACAATGCCGATCACGATGCCTCAACGCAATTTTTCGAAAACATACCATCCGCCATGAAAAACGTCGCCTTCGTCCTGCGCAAAATTCTCGATATGCCCCCACCTTAAACGATCTGGATAGACGGATTTTCATATACCAAAATAAGCGTTTCGAGGGGCTTACATGCCGTCATTCCCGGTGGCGGCAGTTCGGGACGTGGAATTCGCTGCGATGGGTGATTACACCACACCACCCCGGATGCTTCATTACATTCAGCATGACAGCTCTCCCACCGTTCGCCCTGAGCTTGTCGAAGGGTCGCCCCGTCCGACTCCTTAGTGTGAATATCGCAGGACTCCGCCGCTGCGGAGAGCACGTCGCTCGAAGCCTCCAGGTCCGGTTGCCCGATGATACCCTCCGTGCTAGAATTCCGGTATCAAATTTCCGTTTACTCGGGCCTTTACGGCGAAAAGAGTAAGCAACCGGTCACGAAAGAGGTTTTAGATGACACTCCCCGAGCGTATGAAATTTGGAGTCTTCCTCGCGCCATTTCACTGGAAGGACGAGAACCCGACCCTATCCCTGGACCGTGACCTGGAGCTTCTTCAGTGGCTGGACCACCTGGGCTATGACGAGGCCTGGATTGGCGAGCATCACAGCGCCGGCTGGGAGATCATCGCCTCGCCCGAGGTGTTCATGGCAACGGCCGCCGAGCGCACACGCCACATCAAGCTGGGCACGGGCGTCATCAGCCTGCCATACCACCATCCGCTCATGGTCGCCAACCGCATGGTGCTGCTGGACCACCTGACCCGTGGCCGCACAATGCTGGGCGTAGGCCCCGGCGCTCTGGGCACCGACGCAGCCATGCTGGGGATTGACCCACTTACGCAGCGCAGGCGCATGGACGAGTCCCTTGGAATCATCTTGCGACTCCTCACTGAAGAGGAGCCCATCACCTATAAGTCCGAGTGGTTCGAGCTAAACGAGGCCATGCTTCATCTCAGGCCCTACACGAAGCCTCACTTCCCGATAGCCGTCGCGGCGGCGCAGTCTCCGTCGGGAATGGTGCTTGCGGGAAAGCACGGGATTGCCGTGCTGTCCGTCAGCATCGTGAGGGGAGGGAGTATCGCTCCCAACCTGCGCGAGTTCTGGAAGGTCGCCGAGGAGACCGCGGCTGAGTACGGCAACGTCATGGACCGTAACGAGTGGCGCGTCGTGATGCACGTGTACCTCGCCGAGACCAAGAAAGAGGCCATGGAACAGGCCCGATCGGCTGCGGGCCGCTACCAGCGCGAGTACTTCGAGCGAACGCTGGGGCACGACTCCGTGGTGGACGGGCCGGCCGACAAGATAATCGACGCCATGGTCGAAAAGGGCGCATGGTGCGTAGGCACGCCGGACGACCTGATCGCGAAGATTAAAGAGGTGGACGAAGACAGCGGCGGATTCGGCGGATTCCTGCTGCAGGCCACGGAGTGGGGCACGCGTGAGCAGGTGTACCACAGCTACGAGCTGCTGGCCCGGTACGTCATGCCGCAGTTCCAGGGCTCGGTGAAGAGCCTGGACGCGTCCCAGAAGTGGTCCGAGAACAAGCGCGACGAGCTTAAAGCAAAGCGTACCGCCGCTTTAGACCGGGCGCGGGAGGACTACGTAGGGCAGCGTCGCTAATCGGTGCCTGACACGATCGCAAGAAGGGCCCATGTCCAACGGCGTGGGCCTTTTGCTTGGCGGGAATCCCTTCACGACATCCGAGCCATCGGTTTGATTTTGGCGTCGGCTTAGAGGTATAGTTTTCTTCAACCTGATCGGAGTTCCGTGCGAAGGTCCCCAGGGGAAAAGCGGGCCGGGTGGCCAAATGAAGGTTGAGCAAGAGGGCCATACCCGACAAAACCTCGTCCCTTCAGGACAATCTCACGTGACAACGGAAAGTGGAAAGGTAAGCTAAAAATATGCCAATGATGACGGGAGGCCAGGCGCTGGCCAGACAGATGCGACGCGAGGGCGTAAGCGTAATATTTGGACTGCCGGGCGTGCAGCTCTACCACGCCCTGGACGCCCTGTACGACGAATCGGACATCAGGTTCATCACGACTCGCCACGAACAGGCCACCGCCTACATGGCGGACGGCTTCGCGAGGGCGGGCGGAGGCATCGGCACGGCGCTCGTCGTGCCGGGACCTGGTCTGCAGAACGCTTCGGCCGCCATCGGCACCGCATACGCGGCCTCCTCGCCCATCTTCGTGGTGGCCGGACAGATCGAGAAGGACATGATTGGCGTTGACAGGGGTGTCTTGCACGAGATCAACGACCAGCTGGACACCATACGTCCCGTCACAAAATGGGCCCAGCGAGTCCTCGACGCCAAGGACATACCGGAGGCCGTTCACGAGGCGTTCTTTCAGCTGAAATCGGGCAGGCCGCGGCCGGTGGAGATCGAGATCCCGCCCGAGACACTGGGAGAAGAGGCCGACATCGAGCTGCTGGAGCCGGTCAGCTTTCAGCGTCCGGCGGCCAGCCGAGAGAGCATTCAGGAGGCCGCCTCGATTCTCGCATCCGCCGAGAGCCCGATGATATGGGCGGGCGGCGGCGTGAACCTGTCCGACGCAGGCGAGGCCCTTCTCAAGGTGGCCGAGCATCTGCAGGCGCCCGTCGTCGAGACCGCCGAGGGCAAGGGCGCGATATCGGACAGACATTACCTCTCGTTGGGTGGACTGAGGGTCCGAGAGGACCCGCTGAAAGACGAGATGGCGAAGCACGACGTCATACTGGCCGTGGGCACGCGACTGGCTACTCCAACCATGCTCGACGGCCAAAAGGTGGTGCAGATCGACATCGATGAGGCGGAGATCGGCCGCAACTACTCGAACACGGTAGGCGTGGTCGGAGACGCACGCCAGACGCTGGAGGAGCTGTACAAGGTCATATCGACGACCATTCCAGTTCGAGAGAGTCGAAGAGAGAGGTATGAGGCCATTCGCTCTGCACGATTCGACCCCGGCAAGAGGCTGGAGCCGTTGGGTCCTCTCCTGGGGGCCATTCGAAACGCAATGCCCGACGACGGCATCCTGGTTCCCGGCATGACCCAGGTCGGATATTACAGCCGCGCCCACTTCCCTGTTTACTCGCCGAGGTCCTTCCTGACATCGTCGTACTTCGGCAATCTAGGGTTCGCATATCCCGTCGCACTGGGAGCCAAGGTGGCACAGCCGGACAAGGCCGTCGTTGCCGTCTCGGGCGACGGAGGCTTCCTTTTCAACTCCCAGGAGCTTGCCACGGCGGTAATGCACGGCATCAACACCGTCGTGGTCGTCTTCAACGACAACGCCTACGGCAACGTCATGCGCGACCAGAAGACGCGTTTCGAGGGCAGGGCCTACGGGTCGAAGCTGCACAACCCGGACTTCGTGAAGCTGGCGGAGGCGTACGGCATGCGGGCGGTGAGGGTCGGCAAAGAGAACGCCGAGGAGCTGGAATACGAGCTTAGGAAGGCGCTGAATACCGACGCGCCGACGCTGATAGAGGTCCCCGTGGGGGAGATGCCTTACCCGTACTAGGCCGTATATTCACTTTTAACGACGGGGCAAAAGAGACGCGCCGGTTGACGCGTCTCATTTTTTTGCGGACCGTCATTTTGAGAAGCATAATGACTTAGCAACTGTCTCAAGATGGTCATGGGGGAGTCCGGAAGGGGATAACCCCCTCTGGCAAGGGGGACCGAAGGGGTCTTTTCGCCGGCTCTATTGAAGTATTGTGTCACATTTGACCTCCCCTAACCCCTCCTTCTCAAGGAGGGGGAAAATGCTGTCCCCCTTACGAAGGGGGACTACAGGGGGTCTCCTCAGCCATTCATCTCCAATGCCGTGCGACGAACATTCTCTAAGAGGGTGTTTAAAAAGTAGGGCTGCGGGCTAAGCGTCTTAGCATCAAGCCAGTCATGGCAGTATAGATCCATGCTTCAGTGGTTTCGGATAATGCCTCATAGTCTTTACTCAGGCGCCGTTGGCGTCCCAGCCAGGCGAAGGTGCGTTCTACCACCCACCGGCGTGGTAGCACCTGAAAGGTGTGCTGGTGGGCCGGGCGGCGAACCAACTCCAGTTTC
>JADFKI010000167.1 GCA_022565015.1 Chloroflexota bacterium | reverse complement strand
AGCTCTCCGGCTCCTATGCTCACCTTCTCCGCGGCTTTGTTCCGCTGCTGAGAGCCACAGGGATCAGCGAAGAGGTAGTCCACACCATGCTGGTGGAGAATCCGAAGCAGGTGCTCGCCATACCGTAAGACGTACTCGTTAATAAGCGCCCGGACGTGGGTGGCGGCCTGAACAGCTGCATTCTCGGCGAAGTGGACCTCAACCTGCGGACTCCTAGAGCCATTCTGCAGGAGATTCTGTGGAAGAACACAAGAACCTCATAGGCTACTGTAACCTCTAGTGCGCATCAGGCCCGCAGCCCCTAATCATCCAATTCCTGTAATCTTGCGATCAACTGCCGTTCTTCCTGATTCGGTCTGTGATACAAGATTGGGACGCCCGGCCCACTCCACGAAACTTCCCCACATCGCTCACATTTGCAAAGCGTTCTCGCAATTGGGGCCAGATTATTCACTGGCGGCACGAAATCCCCATTCACTAATTCATAACCGATGATCCTCGGGTCCTCGTGCGGGCAACGATTATGCGTGGTCATGGAACCATTGTACCGCCCCGATGGGAGGGCCAAAAGGGGGGTGAGTCCTCTGAAGCTAAGGCAAGATAGCTGACGGGGGGTCCAAAGGATTACGTTTTGGCACATACCCCACCATAGTTAACGCCCGTGTATAGCTTCCTCACGTTCTTTCGCTTGTGCCCGGACCGCCAGCCATAGCGAACTTTGCTCCCACCCGATGGTGCCGCATTACACAAGGCTGCCGCCGCCTTGTCAAGGGGTTCAGCATGCAACCGCTGGGCACTGGTTCAATCACTCTCTCCAGTCCAGCGTTTTCAAACCGGTGACAAAGCGGTTTGACATGGCTGGGTATAATTATCCATGTCCCGGAATTCGATACGGAGTGGGTTGCCAATGCTGAACGTGAGCCTGGAGAGCGGCGAAGAGGTCCTTTACGAGGCCGATAGGGCCGTGCTCACGAACAAGCGACTTCTGGCATACCTCGATAAGAATTCAAAAAACCTGCCAACGGATGACGTTCCGTTGACGGATATCGCCAGCTTCAAGAAATTGAGCGGCGGACAGGAAAGCCGCATGAAGCAAGGGGTTATAAGCCTGATCATCGGCCTGGTCCTGACGCTCGTCCAGTTCGTGCTGATCGGCAAAGTCTCCTATACCGTGGACGGCATCATCTTTATGGTGAGCACTCTTTTCATCCTCGGCGGCGTCTACTTTTCACTGAACAGCCTCATCCGAATTCGTCCCAATACCACAGTCCTTTTCAGCGTCGTGGGTTCACGAGATATCCCGGTGCGATTCCCAGGAAAGGACAGCCCTTCGGCTAATGAGATGACGAGGCTGTTCGCCAGGGCCAAGAGAGGCATATCCTAGTCGTCGGACGCTTTCCGTCCGGACGCTTCGTTTCGAGTGTCCGGCTCTTGGTCGCAGGCGTCCTCGGACGCCGGGGGCTTCTCGCCACGGTATGCCGCCAGGGCCATCGCAGTGAATACGAGGACTCCCGCCACGAGAAATGCCCTGCCCAGGCCCGCTACGAACGCCGTTCTCACGTCGATTCCGCCTGCCTCGGAGACGGCCGCAAGACTGGGCTCATAGCCCATCGAGGCCATCGTTAGCGTGACCATGGTGGTTGCGAGAGCCACGCCCGAAAGGTTCGCAGTGGTCCTGGTCATGTTCAAAAACGCCGAGGCGATGCCGTATTCCTCCCTGCTGATGGAGCTCATGATCGCGCTGGTGTTGGGCGACGAGAATACACCCATGCCCAGGCCCTGCATTGCCATGCCTACAACTACGTGCGACGCGGGCGAGCTGATCGTGAGGGTCGAAAAAAAGATTAGCGAGCCGCCGGATATGGCCATGCCCGCCACGGTCAACCACCTGGTCCCGAACCTGTCCGACATGCGCCCGCTAAAGGGCCCCACGACGGCCATGGCGATGGCCCCCGGCACCATCAGCAGCCCGGCCCGGCTAGGCTCGTATCCCAGGCCCTGCACGAGGTAGAACGGCATAAGAAAGAATATCGAAGAGCCTCCAAGAAACGACAGGAACCTCGCCGAGACGCCGAAGGAAAATACCTTGGAGCGGAAGAAGTTGAGGTCCAGCATGGGGTCGGATACCCTGAGCTCCCACATGATGAATCCGACGATTAGCAAAACGCCGAGCGCCAGCCCGCCGGCCACCTCTATCGACCCGATTCCCGCCCTGTGTAGACTGGTGACTCCGTAGAGGAGGCTGACCAACGCGGTGGAGGACAGGGCCGCGCCGGCCCAATCGAAGCGGATGGAATTTGAATCGGCTCCTCGCATTCGCGGGCCCCGTTGAAGTATAAGCAGGGCGGCGGCGAACGCCAGAATGCCAACTGGCACGCTGGCGAAAAACACGGACCTCCAGCCCAGGGAACTGACGAGCACGCCGCCGATAACGGGACCGCTGATGGCCCCCGTCCCGATGATAAGCATGTAGAGCCCCAGCGCCTTGCCTCGCTCCCTCTCGGGGAAGATGTCGGCGACCATGGCCATGCCGTTGGCCTGGATACCGGCCGATCCGATGCCCTGGACAATCTTGGAGGCCACGACGACCGAGAGGGTTTCGGCGGACCCTCCCACGGCGGCCGCGGCCACGAACACGACGAACCCGCCCATGTACACGTACTTGCGGCCCACGATGTCCGATATGCGTCCCATCGGCATGAACAACGCGCTGGTGGCCAGGACGTATCCAAGGGTGATCCACTGTACGGTTGGGATGTCCGCCGAGAAGTGCTCGGCAATGCGAGGCAGGGCGATGTTGACTCCCGACTGGTCCATGACCGTCAGGAATAGCCCCACGGAGATGGCGGCGTACGCCCACCACTTGTAATTGGGGCTCTCCAGGATGCGTTTGGAGGGTTCTAGAGTCAGAGCCAAATCAGTTCCGGCATGCCGCTAAGCTTCGGTAGGCATTGCGCGGCCGTGTGCCACGCGAGCAGAGATGGGCGGCGAGGGTTTCCCGACCACGGCGGAGAGTATGAGAGCCGCCGCCAAGAAGCCTGTCATTAATCTATAGGATGTTTGCAGTCCAAGGGTGAAAGCCACCCGCACCTCGTTGCTGGCCGCCGAGGCGATGCCCTCAAGATTCGGCTCGAATCCCTGGGAAGCCATTACGGCTGTCACAACCGTTGTCGCCAGGGCGATGCCAACAAGGTTCGAAGCGTTTCGGCTCATGTTCACGAAGGCGGTGGCGATTCCGAACCTCTCCGGCTCGACCGTACTTAGGACAGAGCTGGCATTGGGAGAGAAGAAAATGCCCATGCCCAACCCCTGCATGATGAGGGCGGTAATTACCAGCTCCAGCGGCGAGTCCTCACTCAGGCCCGAGAGTATGGCCATCGACGCCAGAGAGATGAATACGCCTAAGACCGCGAATCGACGATACCCATACTTGTCAGAAAGCCGTCCCGATATCGGGCCCGCCAGCGCGAAGAACGCGGCCGTAGGCGCGACCATCAGTCCGGACTGTCCCGCAGTGTAGCCCAGCACGCCCTGAAGGTAGAAGGGCATCAGGAAGAAGACCGACATCCCCGCCAGAAAGCTCAGAAAGCTGGCGGCGCTTCCAAGGGCGAAGGACCTTCGGCGAAAGAGCTCCAGTGCGAGCATGGGATGCGTCGTCCTTCTCTGCCACCAGACGAATACCACAAATAGCGCCACCACCGTAACAAGTCCCAAAACGACTGGCGGCGATTTCCAGCCTATCCTGTGTCCGTTGGTGATAATGAGCAGAAACAGGGCGAGGCCGCCCGATGACAAAGCCGCGCCGATCCAATCGAACCTGTCGGTGCTCTTTCTGCGCTCCTTCAGAAACTCGCCGTCGTCTTCCAGAAATACGAGGCCGGTGATAATGGACGCGATGCCGAACGGCAGGCCAAGGAAGAAGATGTATCTCCAGCCAAATAGGTCCACGACCAGGCCGCCTACGATGGGACCGATGATGGCGCCGATTCCCACGACGCTCAAGAACATGCCGATGACGCGCCCGCGCTCCTCCGAGGGAAACGTGGCCGTCACGATTGCCATCCCCGTGGCCTGGACCATGGCCGCGCCAACGCCCTGCAATACCTTGAAAAAGATGACGCTTACAAGTAGCGGGGAGGTCGCCGTCAGCACCGCACCCAGCGTGAAAACCGTAAAGCCGATTGTGTAAACTCGCTTTCGACCCACGAAATCGGACAGACGTCCCATGGGCATGAGCAGGGCGCCCGTAGTTAGCACGTAGCCGAGAGCGATCCACTGTACGGCGGGAAGCGTAGACCCGAAATGGTTCGCTATGCTGGGCAGGGCGACGTTTACGCTTGTCTGGTCAAGAGCCGACACGAACGCGCCTATGGCTGCCGTTATAAAGACCAGCCACTTGTACTCGATGCGCCCCTTTATCGCGATCCGGAAAATCAAAACTCCTCAATCTTAGAGGCAGTGATGTCCGAGTTCTAGGACTATGGCGCGACGAGCTTTGACAAAACATGGCGCCGGTTGCTGGTGAAGGGCCGCACCTCGCTGGGCCAGCGACCCGCGTCAACGGAGTTGGCCCAGCCCTCGCTGACCAGAACGTCGGCGCTCTCCAGCTCGTAAAGCGCGGTGTACTTTGGCTGGTCCTCCACGACGATCGTTCGCCGTTCGCCGCCCATTATCATGGTGAGCTCTACCGTCTTGAAGCGGGCCACGGACAGCACGCCGGGCACCTTCAAGAGCATGGGGACGTGCTCCTGTTCGTACACCTCGTTGAAAACGTCTTCCTTATCGGGAGCAACATCCATGCTCGCGCTGAACAGATATCGGCCTCGAAAAGGCATGACTCTCCTCCGTTGTATTGATGGCGCTGGTGCGCTGCGAATTCCTTGCGCGAGGCAGTTTATATCAAAGCCTCATAGCTAACAACGTATCGTGTCGTTGGATACAACGCTTGACAGTCATCCGTGCTCAACTACAATTGTGTCGTTGCAGAGATGTGATTCTTGAGTGATTGGAGTGAGACATGATTACCAAGTTCGGGACGCTCTTCGCCGGCCACGTTGATTTTGATGATATCGGCTTCGACGCGACGCCCGTAAATGACAGATGGCTATCCGACGAGAAGCTGGCCACGGTCTTCGAAAAATCGGAGGCGATCGCCAAGCTCATGGACCGAACGGGCTACGATACCTTCTGGATGGCCGAGCACCACTTTCAGAGGGAGGGGTATGAGTGCATCCCCAACCTCATCCTCCTGGGAGTGCACCTGGCCCACCTGACCAAGAACATCAAGATTGGCTGCGGGTTTAACGTCGGCCCCATGTGGCACCCACTAAGGCTCGCCGAGGACTTCGCGACCGCGGACATCCTGACCGATGGTCGCTTGGTATTCGGACTCGGTAGGGGCTACCACACGCGAGAGGTCGAGTCCTTTGGCGCCCCCATGTTGGATGGCGACGCCAATCGCGATCTCTTCGAGGAGCAGACCGAGATCATGTTCAAGGCCTTCAACCAGGAGTCATTCTCGCATCGGGGCAAGCACTACACTATCCCGCCGCAGGTCCCCTATAGAGGGTATGACCTCAAGGAGATTACGCTGGTTCCCAGGCCGAAGTATCTGCCTGTGGAGACCTGGCAGCCCATCGTCAGCGCCAGTCAACGCGGGTTGGATTTCATGGCTAAGCACGGAATCAAGGGCATCATAGGCGGCGGCGCAGCGCCGGGCGGAGCCCAGGACAAGGTCATCAGGGCATATCGGCAGGCCCTGGCCGATCACGGAAAAGAGACGGAGCTTGGCGAAGACCTGCTCTTTGGCATATCCTTCCACATCGCCGATACGGAAAAGCAGGCTATCGATGAGGCCAGGGGCTATTTCGAGGAGAACATGAAGATGTTCGGGCCCCTGGGATTCGTCCGCGGCCTTTCGGACGATCAGATCTCCGCGCTGGGCGATCCCCGTCGAATCAGGTCGGCCGGTCTGCCCACCCTGGAGGAGGCCGTCGAGGCGGGTTCGTGGCTTTGCGGCCCTCCGGATCTAATAATCGAAAAGCTGATGACGACGCAGGAAAACTATCCGGGGCTGCAGCAAGTCAACATGGGCAACGCCGTTGGGACGCCGCAGAGCGTGATATTGGAGCAGCTACAGAGGTTCTCGGAGGAGGTCATGCCCGCGTTCACCAGTCAGGTTGGCGAGCCGGCATTGGCCGACGATTAAAGCAAGGAGTCGAGTAGGGATACATGGAGGAAGTAAACACGATACTGGTAGTGACCCCTCACCCCGATGACGCGGAGTCCGGTGCGGGGGCCTCGATAGCGAGATGGACTCAGGAGGGAAAGAAGGTAGTGCTGGTGGTCTGTACGGACGGCAGAAACGGTACCAGCGATAGGAGCGTTAGACCGGAAGACCTGGCCGCGACCCGTGAGAAAGAGCAGCGAGAGGCGGCGGAGGTCCTTGGCATTTCGGAGGTAGTGTTCTTGCGCTTCCCCGATCAGACACTGGACGACACGTCCGACTTCAGGGAGAAGCTGGTTCGCCAGATCAGGACTCACCGGCCGGAGGTCGTCGTCACGGTCGACCCCAATCGAAAATATATCCGGCACAGGGACCACCACTGGTGCGGAAGGGTAACCCTGGACGCGGTGTTCCCCTATGCCCGCGACTACCTGTCCTACCCGGAGCACGCCGAAGAGGGATTAGAGCCGCATAAGGTCAGAGAGGTGCTGCTGTGGGGTTCGGACGAGCCGGACCTCGTTCTCGACGCCACGGATACCTTCGATATCAAGATGAAGGCCCTGAACAAACACGCCAGCCAGGTCGGCGACCCCAATCCGGACAGAGAGCAACGCGCGAGGACAAGGTACGGTGCGGTGGGCAAGAAGATCGGCACCGAGCTCGCGGAGCAGTTCAAGCTCGTCGAGATTTTCAGATAATAAGCGGCGGCGATTTTTTCGTCAGGTGCACTAGATTGATTTTGAAGAGCCACCATTAGCGGCTGACACCAATGTCATCTATTGGCATTTATCTCAATTATCGGAAGGTTCATTATCTGAGTCGAACTCAATAGGTCTGGGCACTTCACGCTTTATCTTCCATTGAGGTTTTCTCATGACATCGTCAAACCAGATTGGCCAGCGGTGAACTTCGTGTCGCCATTTTCCCCGCCAATTAACCCTAACTTCGAGACCTAGTTCGTCGACATTTACGAGGTCATCCTCACCGGGAGGCAACGACAGGTCATAGACTTCTTTGAGCACCTGAGAAGGAAATCTATTCGCGGCCAAAGACTGCCACTCCATTGAAAAGCGTGGGCCACGAAACCGCCACTCAATATATGTGACAGCGTCGCCGCCGAATTGCTGAACCTTGAATGCGGGCGCAAACCTATGGCCTTCCGCAGTCAATCCCTTCTGGCCAATGGTGAACCTCGGCCTGTCCTTGTCCTCCGAAAATTGTGCCTCCTGGCGATTGGATTCCAACAATTCCTGCAGCACCTGGTAATCCTGCCCGGTGTTGCTTGTGAAGAATTGAGGATAGTGCAATCTGAGTAAGTCCGGGTAAGCTCCGAGTCTCTCCTCGATATCTTCCCATCCCCATACTTCAACAGGGAAAAGGGCTTGCTGATGATGCTCATCTGTAATTGTCCTTGCCACACCCTGCAAAGTTGAGCTTCTGGGGGCACTGGTAACAAGAACATATTGGCCCAGCGGGGGGCTAAACGACTTGGCCTTATTGACCTCGTTTCGCAGCTCTTTCTCCGAGACTTCACGACCGTATCCCCCATTCTTACCTTTCACTTGGACGCCATGGATGACGGAGCCTCTGTCTGGATGTCCATAGATGTCGACGCCGTATTGTCTCTGGCCCGAACGACCATGTCGTGTCGTATATGGGTCTCCCCACAAGTGCCTGAATAGATCCCATACTAATAATTCAAGTTCTTCCCATGAACGAGGCTTAGGATACTCTATATTCGTCGATGTTGGCATAAAATCACCAAAAGTGTAATGGGAATAGTTTCAAGTTCATAATAGCAGGAAGAATGGAGTCGCACCTTGCCGTTCCTCAGGCCTGCGTTTAGTCGGAGCGGCTCTTCCACCAGGCCACGTAGACCGACTCCGGGAGCCTTCCCGACTGCCATAGCTCCAGGGTCTTAGCATACTCGGAGCGGACGCGGGCTTCGAATTCGCACAGCTCGCCATCGTTGAAAATGACGAGGTCCGAGGCCGGGGCGCGCTCCTCCCAGTGGCGTTGGCTGGCGAGCCGCTGCCTGGCCTCTTCGTCCGAGAACTGGTTACGCTCCAT
>JADFKI010000166.1 GCA_022565015.1 Chloroflexota bacterium | reverse complement strand
GAAGACACCCATTCAACGAACGTGCTCCCAAGCCCCCGTCATTCCGGCGAAAGCCGGAATCCAGAGGGTTGGTGAAGTCGGCCCTTCGCACGGGAGAAGACGATCGAGGGATGGAGGCGAGCGTGGAGAGTCGAGATGATCGAGAAAGGTAATTGGGGTTGGCGGGACCTGTATGAAGGGATAGTCTGGCTGGATTCCGGCTTTCGCCGGAATGACGGGCCCCTCTTAGCTCGACTTTGTACATTCCAATTGAGCCTCAACACGAAGGCGTACGGCTGATGGTCAGTGATTGACAGACTTTTGCACGTCGAGTTTGCAGGGTGATGTGCACAAGGTCCTTGAACGATGAGACAGGTGTTTATGCAGCAGAGCGAAGGCACCATAATAAACCCGTCCGAATGCCCTCAAATTTAGGAAACTTCTTTGTACAAAGTCCAGCTTAGATAGTCGGCGATAGAGAATGAGCAGTGGAGCTGAACCGCAAATACCCGCTTGAAGGAGTAGCTAAGAATCATGGCTGAACACACGGAAATATCCAACGAGGCCTTCCGCGCACTGACGGAGAGGTCGGGCATGAAGCTTAGCGCCGAGGAGCTCGAGGCGCTGAAGCCCATGTACGAGCACTTCGCGCGGCAGATCGCGCCCATACATGACCTGGAGCTCGACGCCGAGGACCTCGCCGTAGTATTCCAGCCCGAGCAGTAGCCGAAAGCTAAGGAAGACCCATGACTGATCTCCATTTTCTCACAATCAGCGAGGCGTCAGCGCTCATCAAGGAAGGCGAGCTGTCTCCTGTCGAACTGACTCAGGCCTTTCTCGACCGAATAGCCAGGCTCGACGAACAGCTGCAGGCCTACATCACGGTGCTCTCGGATTCGGCCCTGGCTGAGGCCCGAGATGCCGAGGCGGAGATACAGCGAGGCGGGTATAAAGGCCCGCTTCACGGAATCCCCATCGCCCTCAAGGACCTGTACGACACCAAGGGCGTTCTGACTACGGCGAGCTCCAGAGTCATGGCGGACCGCGTTCCGGACGAGGACGCGACGACGACTGCGCGCCTTCGTGAGGCCGGCGCCATACTGCTGGGAAAGCTGTCCATGCACGAGTTCGCGCTGGGAGGGCCCGATCCGACGTGCGGCCATCCCCTGGCCCGAAATCCATGGAACCTCGACCACATTCCCGGCGGCTCCAGCAGCGGCTCGGGCGCGGCGGTCGCGGCGGGGCTGTGCATGGGCGCTCTCGGCTCCTGCACCGGCGGCTCCATTCGCGGCCCGGCGTCGCACTGCGGCATCGTGGGCATCAAGGCGACCTACGGCCGGGTGAGCCGCTACGGCGTCGTCCCCCTGAGCTGGACGCTGGACCACTGCGGCCCCTTGACGTGGACCGTCGAGGACTCGGCGATCATGCTTCAGGCCATCGCCGGCCACGACCCCAGGGACCCCACCACCAGCAGGCAGCCCGTACCCGACTACCTCACCTCTATGACGGGTGACATTAAAGGCCTCCGGATAGGCGTGCCGAGGCATTTCTTCTTTGCCGACTCGCCTTCGATCAGCAAGGATGTACAGAGCACCGTGGACGCAGCGATCAAGGACCTTGAGACATTGGGCGCTCACATCGAGGAGATTAACGTGCCCATGCTGGAATACGCGGGGGCCGCGCAGCCTGTCATCATGCTCAGCGAGGCCTTCGCATACCACGAGCCCAAGCTGTTGAAGACGCCCGAGCTCTTTGGAGACATGGTCAGGGCGAGATTTAGGGTCGGCGGGCTTTTCACGTCGTCCGACTACGTGCAGGCGCAGCGCGTCCGCAACGTGCTAAAGCGCGAGTTCGCCGAGGTCATGCAGAGCGTTGACGTGATCGTATCGCCGACGATGTCCGCTCCTCCGCCAACCTTCGCGGAATCCGACGTCATGACGTCTTCACGGAGCCCGAGCTTCACGGGTCCGTACAATCTTACCGGGATGCCGGCCATTTCGGTGCCTTGCGGCTTTACACCTCAAGGACTGCCCGTTGGGCTGCAAATCGCCGGAAAGCCCTTCGATGAGCCTACCGTGTTCAAAACGGCGTACGCCTACCAGCAGCACGCCCGGCTAATAGACAAGCGGCCGCCGATCTAGTAACCGCCTCTGACCGCCGTGCAGAAATCCCAAACATTAACCATGCCTCGTGAGGGATGTTCAACGATCGAATCGTTGCCTTACGAGGACGTTTACGGTAGAGTGTCCTCAAAGATTCCACAGCGGGCTTTGGCCCCACCACGACGTATCAGAGCAGTCATATTAAATACCTGTCCGACAGGCCAAATCAGGAGGAACCAATGACCACCTCTCCTTTCGGTTCAAGCATCAAGCGCCGGGAAGACCCAAAGCTGATCACAGGCCAGGGCAACTATGTTGACGATATCAAGCTGTTTGGAATGCTGCACATGACATTGGTCCGCAGCCCTCACGCTCATGCAGAAATCAAGAGCATAGATACATCCAGGGCGGAGGCGCTGGATGGCGTAGTTGCCGTCTATACCGGAGAAGACCTCAAGGAGCAGCTTGGTTCCGTGCCTGTTGCCTGGGTCGTTCCCAACACAAAGGAGGTGCCGCATCCTCCGCTGGCCCTCGGCAAGGTCAGGTTTGTTGGAGACGTTGTCGTCGCGGTGGTTGCCACAGACCCTTCGATCGCAGCCGACGCAGCGGTGCTTGTGGAAGTAGAATACGACCTCCTCCCGGTTGTCGTCGTCATGGAGGAATCGGTGAAGAGTGGCGCTCCACAGCTTCACGACGACGCGCCGAACAACATCGCCTTCGAGTGGGAGGTATCCGGGGGAGACATCGAGCAGGCACGCGGGCAGGCAGAGGTGCGAGTCCGGCAGCGTATCGTCAACCAGCGCCTTATTTCGAACTCGATGGAAGGCAGAGGCATCGTGGCCGACTACACCCCGAGCACAAACCAGGTTACCATTTGGACATCAACGCAGATTCCACATCTGGTCCGGTTGCTTCTGGCGCTGGTGACCGGCCACCCGGAGCACCAGATTCGCGTCATTGCACCCGACGTCGGCGGGGCCTTCGGCAGCAAGTTTCACCTTCATCCCGAAGATTTGATCATATTCACGCTGGCCAAGCAGTTGGGCCGCCCGGTCAAGTGGATCGAGGCGCGCACCGAAAACTATCTGGCCACCCATCACGGGCGCGACCACGTCTCAGACGCGGAGATAATGGGGAACAGGGACGGAACGATTACCGGCCTCGCAACCACGACGTATGCCAACATGGGCGCTTACCTGAATACGTTCGCTCCCCTGATACCGACTTACCTATACGGGCTCGTTATGGGAGGCCCCTACCAGATAGCCAACATATCCTGCAAGGTCATAGCACCCTTTACAAACACCACGCCCGTAGACGCATATCGCGGCGCGGGACGGCCTGAGGTGACATACCTTATAGAACGAATGGTGGACCTGTTCGCCGCCGAGATAGGGATGGACCCCAGCGAGGTGCGAAGGAAAAACTTCATCCCACCGTTCGATGAGCCCCACGAGGTTGCGACGGGCGTTAGCTACGACACCGGCAACTACGAACCCGCGTTCAACAGGGCGCTGGAAATCGTCGGATATCAGGATTTCAGGCGAGAACAGGAGCAGGCCCGCCGGGAAGGGCGATATCTGGGTATCGGACTGTCCAGCTACGTGGAGATATGTGGTGCTGCGCCGTCGGCAATAGCGGCGACCCTCGGTGCTAGGGCGGGCCTATGGGAAAGCGCCCTGGTGCGCATGCATATGACGGGCAAGGTAACTGTGTTTACCGGCAGTTCCTCCCACGGGCAAGGGCACGAGACGGCTTTCGCCCAGATCGCGGCGTCGGAGCTAGGGATTCCCGTAGAGGACGTAGACGTGGTCCACGGCGACACGGGGCAAATTCAGATGGGCGTCGGCACTTTAGGCAGTCGCAGCGCAGCCGTGGGTGGAGCGGCAATTGTCATGAGTACCCAGAAGATCAAGGAGAAGGCCAGGAAACTGGCAGCCCATATATTGGAGGCCGCCGAAGAGGATATCGTTTACGAGGATGGCAAACTCTTTGTGCAGGGTGCGCCCGCCGAGGCCAAGACTATTCAGGAAATCGCCATGGCGGCACATTATTATGTCAGCGATCTTCCCGAGGGCATGGAGCCCGGCCTGGAAGCGACCAGCTTCTTCGATCCAAAGAACTTTACGTGGCCCTTTGGCACCCATATCTGTGTTGTTGAGGTAGACGCCGAAACCGGCGAAACCAAGCTGCTGCGTTATATCGCGGTTGACGACGTCGGCAACGTCATAAATCCCATGATCGTCGATGGCATGATACATGGGGGCGTCGCCCAGGGCATAGGTCAGGCCCTTCATGAAGAGGCGATCTACGACTCAAGCGGCCAGCTGTTGACTGGCAGCATGGCCGATTACGCCGTTCCCATCGCGTCGGACTTTCCGTTTTTTGAGACGGACCGAACTGTTACGCCGACCAAGGTGAACCCGTTGGGTGTCAAGGGAGCGGGGGAAGCCGGCACCATAGCCGCATCGCCCGCCGTGATCAACGCCGTTGTCGACGCATTGTCACCCTTCGGCGTGAGGCACATCGACATGCCTGCGAAACCCGAGAAGGTCTGGCGGTTGATGCAATCGGCCCGTAGCTGAGATTTTAACCTGCGGGACGCTAACTCCAGCGTCCCGCTATAATAGATTGAAGAAACATCTGAAAAGTTGCCGCCCCGAAAAATCGGGGCGGCATTTTGCGTGAGTGAGTGTCTAAGCCCCCCGAGAATGAAGACCCGATCGTTGCCATACTGCGCAGGCTGGAGTCTGAGAGCTATATCGCGGACCCCGCAATAGCTACTTCAATCTACATGGCCCAGGCCCTGGAGCGCCCGCTGCTCATAGAGGGCAGGGCGGGCGTAGGCAAGACGGAGATCGCCATCGTCATGGCTCGGCTCCTGGACACCACGCTGATACGCCTCCAGTGCTATGAGGGCCTCGACGTGACGACGGCCCTGTACGAGTGGAACTATCAGAAGCAGCTACTGTGGATCAAGCTCAACGAGCAGAGCGCCAAGAGCGCCGAGGAGCGCGAGGACGAGATCTTCAGCGAGGCGTTCCTATTGGAGCGGCCGCTGCTGGCCGCGCTCACCAAGAAGGACAAGCCGCCTGTCCTGTTGATTGACGAGGTGGACAGGGCCGACGAGGAGTTCGAGGCGTTCCTACTGGAGGTCCTGTCCGAGTTTCAGGTGACGATTCCGGAGATCGGGACGATTAAGGCTGTGCACAAGCCTCTTGTCATACTCACCTCCAACCGCAGCAGAGACCTCTCAGACGCTCTGAGGAGACGCTGCCTCTACCTGTGGATAGACTACCCGGACCTCGATAAGGAGCTGCGAATTGTCAGGTCCAAGGTAGACGGAATCGAAGAAAAGCTGGCCCGTCAGGTCGTCAGGTTCGTTGAGAGCGCCCGGCAGGTCGGCCTGGAGAAGGCCCCCGGCATCTCCGAGACGCTGGACTGGGCCAGGGTCATGGTAATCCTCCATATGGACCACCTAGACTCGGCAGCGGTCGAGCGCACATTGGGCGCCATCATAAAGGACGCAGACGATCTCGAGCGCTTCCGACGGGAGACGATAGACGAGATCCTGAGTAAGATCTAGCCCTCTTCCCTTACGGCCTTGCACTCGTCGCAGGGACACAGCTTTCGCAGCATGTCAAAGGGGTAAATACCGGTGTAGTGGGCATCGCTCCAGAGGAACTGCACGGCGTACTTGCCGACCATCAGGTAGTCCTCCGGGCGCAGGTCCGCAGGCACCGATGCGGCGTCCAGCAGCTTCCTGTTGGTCCACTCCTCGACGCACTCGGCGCACGAGCAGTTGATGCGCAGGTATTTCGACTCGTAGCTGCTGACGTGGCCGTCGCTCCACTCTACTTCGACGCCGTCGCCGGTCAATTCTACTTTGCTCACGGTTACGCTTGTGGCCATGAAGTACCTCTGCGCGAATATGGGATCCATACAGTCAACATTAACATTATATTTTATGGGCGGGTCGACTTTCCAGTTTAACCCTCCGGGATGACAAGCCATTGTCACAGGCAAAAAAAAGAAGGCCGCACCGATTGCTCGGAGCGGCCCTCATGTCTGCTTGCTACTTTTCAGATTGCCTGCCCGGAGTTCTAATCGCCCTTCTCCCCTTTTCCGTGATTGTCCGAGTTCTTCGATACCGTTGGCGGCTGTGAGACGGCTATTTCAGTGCCATCGCTATCGTCTTCAGGATCGGTGTTCGACTCAGCGTCATACTCCATCGTGCTGTGACTGACTTACCCGGAATATAACTTCAGTCGTGCCCAAGTCGATATTTCCGCTTCTTACCGTGCACCTACCCTTGCCGTTGGTCGTGCAAGAGAATGTGCCCAGATCCCACGTTCCCGAAACGTTAGCCTTGGAGACGGTATTTCCGTCCGAATCGAGCACCACGATCTTGACCGATGTCCTCCAGCCACGCTTGCTGGCCCTGGCTTTGCCGTCCAGATCGCCAATGTGAATCATAGACTTTCCCGGAGGTGGCGGAGGCTCCGTCACATCCAGGGAGGCAATGTTGCTCGTTACGCCGTCCAGTGTCGCGGTTATCGACGAGTTGCCTTCCGACAAGCCGTCGGCCATGCCGGAGCCGTCGATTGTGGCTACGGAGCCATTAGAGCTACCCCATTGCGCCGAATCCGTGACGTCCGCCTGAGTGCTGTCACTGTAAAAGGCCAATGCGCTGAACTGCTGGGTTTCGCCAACCATGATCGATGCGCTGGAGGGCGAGACCTGTATCGAATCCAGGGTGACCACCGGAGGTGGAGGTGGCGCCGCAGCGGACACATGGGGCAGACCATAGCCGGAGGCAACGTCGAATCCCGTGGCTACACCGCCTCCGGTAGCCAGGAGTATATCCTGCGCGCCGCCTCTAAGGTACGCCCTGGTCGAGGCCGCGTCGCCCTGCCATTCCCTGGCTGCAAGACCTGCGATATGGGGAGTGGACATGGACGTGCCGGTCCATTTGATGTATGCGCCATCGTTGAAGGTCGACAATACCGATACGCCGGCCGCTACGAGCTCAAGCTCCCCGACAGAGATCACAGAGTCGTCGCCGTCATCCACGCCGCGACTGCTGAAGTTGGGTACCTTCAGAGAGCTGTCAATAGCGCCAACGGCGACAACGTTCGCGTCACGAGCCGGAAAATTCATGGAACCGCCCGAGGGGCCGTCATTGCCGGACGCGGCGACGAACAGGATATCCGGATATTCAGCAATTACATCGCTGATGAGCCCGATATCCGAATTTCCACCAAAGCTCATCGTTACGATATGGGCCAGGCTATTGCCGCCGATATAGCTGATCGCCGCGGCAACATCGTCCGCCGCGCAACCCGGGTTGCAGACCTTGATTACGAAAAGGTCGGCCTCAGGCGCAACGCCATAGATGCCGGTGCCATCGCCGCCGTCGGCAACGGCCGTTCCCGCTGTGTGTGTGCCGTGCCCTTTATTGTCCGCACATCCATTGGCCAAGCCATTAGTTGCGTCAAGACAACCCACAATCCTATTAATCAAATCTGGATGGGCAGTTAAGACACCTGTATCCAGGTGTGCGATGGTGATGCCCGCTCCACCACTTGTCGCGGTGACATTGGGGTCGTCGTATATCTGCTCTACACCGTATGGAGTCTGATCAGTGGGCACCGAAGGATAGAGCATCGGCACGTCGCTGACCGTTACGCCGGCCATCTTGCTCAGCTCTTTAAGGGCCTTCGGGCCCATCCGGGCCGAAAATCCCTTCCTGAACCCGTGCCTGAATTCAACATCGGAACGCGACGTGAAGCCGCTGGGCAGAAGGTAGCCGTTGCTTTCTACATAGACAAGCCTCGAACCATCGGCCGCCACGTCGTATGAGCCAACAACGGAGACTAGAACTATAACCGCCGACAGGGTGGCAATGAACTTCCAGCTCTTGTTTCTCACATCATCCTCCCAACATTGGCCTGGAATTTGAGAAAGGTCATTCCAATACAAATGGCACGCGACCTACCGGTCACGCTAATAACTATATTACCTAGATCCCCCGGCGGTAAACGTACTTTCGACCCAACTCACTTAGCTTCGGATGATAAACCGTATAAGCCGGTGCCATCGCGCAAACGCTTTGCACACCTCGCGCACACATCAACCCGAAAGCCACACCAAACGCACACACTTGGGGCCTTCGAATGGGCAAATGTTGAATAGAAAAAAGCCCCGACGCTTAGCGCCTGGGGCTTTCTACGATAGTGAAACCGGGTGGCCGAAAAGCCGCTGAGCGGCCCGTGAGTTACCT
>JADFKI010000165.1 GCA_022565015.1 Chloroflexota bacterium | reverse complement strand
CGGGTTAAATTTGAAGTATCCTATTGTCATGCGAATTTCAGGAATTGCCGCCGACGAAGTTGGAGGAGCGTCTCCGGGCCCATTGGGCCCCTTGATGTGTAGCGTTCACCCCGGCGCCACGACACGTATGTGCTCTATGGACATGCGGTCGTAGGCTTCTCAGGGTGAAAGAGCGTACGGAGTGAGATGAAAAGAGGAGTTCTAGAGCGGTTCAAGGAATACCTCCCCGTCACGGACAACACTCCGATGTTTTCCCTGGGCGAAGGCGACACTCCGCTGGTGAAGTCCCGCTACATCGGTGGAGAGGTGGGGTGCGAAGAGCTTTACTTCAAGCTCGAAGGCTGCAATCCGACGGGCTCGTTCAAGGACAGGGGCATGGTTGTCGCCGTGGCCAAGGCCATCGAGGAGGGCGGCACCCGATTAGTCTGCGCCTCCACCGGCAACACGAGCGCCTCCGCGGCCGCATACGGCGCATACTGCGGCATCCCCACTACCGTGTTCGTTCCCAACGAGAACGTTGCGGGTGGAAAGCTGGCCCAGGCCATAACCTACGGCGCCAGCATTTTGCGGATAAAGGGCAATTTCGATGCGGCGTTTCGCCTGGTCGTGGAGCTAACGAAAAAGCACCCGCTGGTGCTGGTGAATTCGCTGAACCCGTACAGACTCGAAGGTCAGAAGACGGCAGCCTTCGAGATAATCGAGGAATTGGAGTCGGCGCCGGACTACGTGTTCATTCCCGTGGGCAACGCAGGCAACATCAGCGCCTATTGGATGGGGTTCAAGCAGGCCCACCAGATGGAGTGGACATCGAGCATGCCCAAGATGATGGGATTCGAGGCGGAGGGAGCGGCGGCTATCGTTAAGGGCGCGCCCATCGAAGAGCCCGAGACAATTGCGTCGGGGATTCGCGTGGGAAACCCCGCGAACTGGGACAAGGCCCTCGTTGCGCGGGACGAGTCCGGCGGGGCCATAGACTCCGTGACGGATGACGAGATAATGGAGGCCTACGAGCTCATGGCAAGACGGGAAGGTATTTTCTGCGAGCCGGCCTCTGCGGCCTCAGTGGCGGGGCTCCTAAAACTTTCTCGCAATGGTCTGCATCTAAATGGAGGCAAGGCGGTCTGCATTATCACCGGGACCGGCCTGAAGGACCCTGATATCGCCTACTCGCTGGAACCCGTGGCCATGGACGAGTACCCTGCGAAGCTCTCGGCTGTGGAAAAGGCCTTGGACCTTGCCTAGAGGGTACGTGAAGCAGTGTCCACGGTCCAACCGCCGCGTATTTTCAGGCATGACAAGGAATCACATTTGATGGATGGGGAGAAGATAAAAAAAGCGGTTTCCTCCATCATCGAGGCGATCGGTGAGGATGCCGAAAGAGAAGGTCTGGTGGATACGCCCCGGCGGGTCGCCCAAATGTATGAGGAGTTCTTCTCCGGCCTCACGCAGGACCCCGCAAAAGTGTTGGAGACGGGTTTCGAGGAGGGCCATCAGGAGATGGTAATCCTTCGTGATATTCCCTTCTTTTCCATCTGCGAGCACCACTTTCTACCCTTCTACGGCATCGCTCACATCGGGTACATGCCCAACGGCCGCGTGGTCGGCGCCAGCAAACTGGCGAGGGCCCTGGACATTCTCTCACGCCGTCCGCAGATCCAGGAGCGGCTGACAGACCAGATAGTAGAGACCATATATAAGGCGATCCAGCCTGAGGGAGTCGCGGCTGTCATAAGCGCCGAGCATATGTGCATGTCAATCAGAGGCGTCAAGAAGTCGGGTAGCAAGGTCGTGACCTCCGCATCCAGGGGCACCTTCAAGACTCAGGCGGCGAGCAAGCAAGAGTTTTTCTCCTTGCTAAGGGGGACGTAGGAATGCCATTTACCGTCCAGGTGAATGATTTCGAGAGCATCGAAAAGGAGTGGGAGGAGATTCTCCCCAGGACAAAGGCAAACACAATATTCGTGACCCCATGGTGGCAGAAGGTGTGGTGGCGCCATTTTGGCGACGGGGCGGAGCTCCTCATTCTCTCGGTCCGCGACGGTGACGAGCTCATAGGCGTGGCGCCGCTGATGATCAAGCAGCGCGTGCTTTCCTTCCTTGGGGATACGGACCTATTCGATTATCACGACTTTCTCGTGCTCGACGGACGGGAAGGCGAATTCTACGACGCACTGTGCGATCACATTACGGGCCTGGAATGGGACGCGCTGGAGCTAAAGTCCCTGAGGGACGGCTCGCCGACTCTGGTGCATCTGAGGGACCTGGCGGCGTCCAGAGGCTATAAAGCTCAGATCGAACAGGAGGACGTCGCCCCGATCGTGGTTCTGGGCTCGACCTGGGATGAGCATCTGGGCTCCCTGCGAAAGAAGGACCGTCACGAGCTTCGCAGAAAGATGCGGCGGCTCGAAAAGGCGGACCATGCGAAACAGTACACCTGCGAGGCCCCACAGTCCCTGTCCGAGTGCATGAAGGACTTCTTTCGATTGCTGCGCGCCAGCAGTCCCGATAAAGACGAGTTTCTAACCCCGGAGAGGGAGAGTTTCTTTCTCGACATCGCCGAAGAGCTGACGGGCAGGGGCCAGTTCAAGCTCTACTTTCTGGAGGTCGGCGACGTTCGCGTGGCGTCCTGCATATGCTTCGATTACGCCGGAAGGTACTTGCTGTATAATAGCGGCTACGATCCTGAATACTCCTCCCTCAGCGTCGGCCTTTTGAATAAGGCGTTTTGCATCAAGGAGGCCATCGAAGTGGGAAGAGATACCTTTGATTTCTTGAGGGGCACCGAGCGCTACAAATACGACCTGGGCGGTAAGAACTCCTCCGTGTATCAGATGGTGATTCGGCGGTAGATTGCCACAGTGTGTTAAGTAGTGCGATTCGCATAGGGACTCGGCCATTCCATGTGTGGATTGGGCCAATGAGGAGGGAGTCTCGCTGCGATGCCGCAGAATCTTCTTGCCTTCTTTGGTTTTCCCTCCCCAAAAAATGATGCCCGAACGCCGATGGCGTTTGGCGTAAATACGAGTGACCGGAGCGATAGATGGGTAGAATAGCCTTGCTTAGCTTCCACGGGTGTCCTGTGGCGCGCCTGGGCGAAAAGGATACCGGTGGAATGAACGTTTACGTGCTGCAGCTTGCCAGAGAGTTCGCAAAGCAGGGCAACCACGTGGACGTCTACACGAGATTCCACGATCCCGAAGACCCCCAGGTGGTGGACCTTTGCGCCGGCGCCCGGGTCATCCACCTGAAGGCGGGTCCGTACGACACGACAAAGCAGGACCTCTATCAGTACATTCCCGAGTTCCTCAACGCCCTCTACAGCTTTCAGCGCTCCGAAGGCCTCGAATACGAAATCATCCATAGCCACTACTGGCTCTCGGGCAGGATCGGCCTCGCTCTGAGAGAGAAGTGGAACGTGCCCCACGTCTCTACGTTCCATACGCTCGCCAAGACCAAGCTGCGGGCGCGTGCCGGGGAGCGCGAGTCGGACCTGCGATCGGCGACCGAAAAAAGGGTCATCGATGAGGCGGACATGCTAATTGTGTCCACTGAGCAGGAAAAAGACGATATCGTCAGCCTCTACGATGGCCGACGCCGCGCCATCGAAGTGGTCCCCGCCGGCGTAGACCTCGAGCTGTTCCAGCCTATGGACGAAACGTATGCCAAAGGCGTATTGGGACTGTCGGATAAGCACGTAGTCCTCTATGTGGGGCGGATAGAGCCTCTGAAGGGCATCGATATCCTGTTGCAGTCGCTCGCCATGCTAGAGGAGGGCTCAGATACCAGACTGCTGATCGTGGGCGGTAGCCTTGAGGGCGATGAAGAGCTGGATCGCATGAAAAACATGGCCGAGGAGCTGGGCCTGGGGGATAGGGTCACGTTCACCGGGTCCGTGAGCCAGACGGACCTGCCCATCTACTATGCCGCCGCCGACGTCTTCGTATTGCCATCGCATTATGAAAGCTTTGGTCTGGTCGCGCTGGAAGCCATGGCGTGCGGCACGCCCGTTGTAGCCTCAAGGGTCGGCGGACTCAAGACGTTCATCAAGCATGGTGAGAGCGGTTATCTCATCCCCTGGCGGTGTCCGGACCCATTTGCGCAGCGGATTGAGACCCTGCTCGCAAATGAAGCGTTGAGAAAGGCCATGGGAGCCGCAGCCCGGACCAAGGCGCTGGAAATGAGCTGGAGCGGAGTCGCAGGCGTCATGCTGGAGTGCTACGCCGGCCTCATGGACGATTACTGGGAGAGTGCGGCGGGAGCGTGAGCCCTGGACGGTAATCGCGAGCAACCCCAGCCACAGGCGAAACCGGGCCTGATTGGCCTCGTTCACGGCCATGGCAACGAGCGGAGCGTCACCCAGTCGAGGATGAGATCATCGAAACGGACGTCAGCGTCGAGGACGCCATGAAGCCCGTATTATCTGTGGGAAACGTCTTGCCGAAAGACATGCGGACAGCAGCTCCCGACGACCGTCGCGAGCTTCCACGCCACTAGTCGAATCTGCGCTCGTACCAGGTGGTTTCCCGCAGCTTCTTGAAGCCAAGCTTGAGGTAAAGCTCCCTTGCCGGGACGTTATCGGAATCCACTTCCAGCTCCACCGTGTCCACGCCATTGGCCTTCAGGTGATTTATTCCCGCCGTAACGACCAGCGTGCCCAGTCCCTTCCCTCTGTAGTCCGGATGGACTCCGGTCATGGATATCCAGCCTATGGAGCCGGCTGCGCCGAGCGACTGCAGGGTCCAATCGTAGGCGGCGACACGCTCGCCGTCCATGACCAGGATGATGCCTTCGGGGTCGCCGGGAGTGAGCCTGACCCTCGCCGTAATCTGCTCGACTGTGTTGGGGCTGAATCCCCAGTTCTCGCCGAACGCGGTGTTCTGTAGCTCGGTCAGGGCCTCTTCGTCCTCTCCCAGCCGGAAGGGGCGCAATGCGAAGCCGTCAGGAACGTCTACCGCAGGCGCCTCATCACCCTTCCACTGCATCTGCCAGAACCGCTTTACGATGTTAAAGCCCTCAGACATCAGCAGGTGGTTTGCACTCCCGCTCTCCGACGAGGCCTCGATGTGAAGCACCGAGACGCCGAGCTCGCGGGCGTGACTCACGGCAGTCGTCAGCAGCTCCCGGCCGATTCCCCGATTTCGGTAGTCTTCCAATACGCCGCCGCTCGCAACGGTGCGCCCGATTGGCTCCTCGTATGACACCAGGAGAAATCCTACTGGATTGCTGTCGTTCAAGGCCAGAAAGCAGTGCTGCTCAGGGTCGCACGAAGGCAGGGACAGGAACTGACGCATGTACTCCTCGCCCCAGGCCCTTTCAGAGCCGTCCAGCCCGTTGATCCGATTGAATAGGTCTGTAATTTGGGGTACGTCGCTCCAGCTGAACCTACGAATCTTGCCACTAAATCCCATTCACTTCTCTCCCAGGGCAGAAGGTCCGATGACGCGCACACCCGTGCGTACTACGTGATATCTAAGGAATCTTATCAGAGGGTTTCCCTCTCTACAATGTTGGCGGGCCTTCCGGAGGCGGCCGGGCTTGCTCCCATCCGACGGCGAAGACTATCATTACTTGATGCCGGAAGCAGCGGCGAATCTACATTGAGGCTATGAATTGAGATGATCGACAGGCCGGAAAGAGCAATGGTCGTCACCCCGCATCCGGACGACGCGGAGATTGGCTGCGGAGGCACCATCGCCCAGTGGATACGGGAGGGCACCGAGGTCGTCTACGTTCTCTGCACGAACGGCGACAAGGGAACGGGAGACAGGGATATGACGCCGGAGCGTCTCGCCGAGATCAGACGTAAGGAGCAGGCCGATGCCGCCGATGTTCTGGGCGTGCGAGAGGTAATCTACCTGGCGCATCCCGACGGCATGCTGGAAGACACGTACGAGTTTCGAGGAGAGCTGGTGAACGCTATTCGCAGGCATCGCCCGGACGTTGTTTTCTGCACCGATCCACACAGGCGGAACTTTTACATCCATCGCGATCACAGGCTCAGCGGCCAGGTAACCCTCGATGCCGTGTTTCCCTACGCCCGCGACCACCTTCACTATCCGGACGACATAGCGGTCCACGGGTTGGATACACACAAGGTTGGCGATGTTTTGATGTGGGGCACGGAGGAGCCGGATACGTTCGTAGATATTACCGAGACCATCGAAATAAAGATCTCGGCGCTCAAGAGGCATGCCAGCCAGGTCTCCGGAGACGGCTCGGATACGGACGTCGACGAGTTCGTCAAGTCAAACGCGCAACGTGTGGGGCAGCGGGCCGAGATGCCTTATGCGGAGGCCTTTCGAAGAATTCATTTCAGGCGATAGCCCGTGTACGACCTGCATGTACACATACTGCCCGGAATCGACGATGGTCCCGCCGAAATGCACGAGTCGGTTGAGATGGCGCGACAGGCCGCAAAGGGCGGGACCGAGATTATTCTGGCCACGCCCCATCGCAAGGACGTAACCGAGGGCTCCTCCGTGTCGGACGTTCGTGACCTTGTTCGGACTCTCAACCGTAAGATACGGGACCGGGCGTTTGCCGTGCGCGTTGTGCTCGGTATGGAGAACCACCTGGACCAGGACCTGCCTCCGGACGTAGCGAAGGGCAGGGCGTTAACCATGAACGGCTCCCGATATATCCTGGTCGAGATGCCGTTTTTTGGCCGCCCCGCGTACGTAGAGGAGGTCCTGTATCAGCTTCAGGGCGATGGATTGATCCCTGTGTTGGCCCATCCGGAGCGTATCGAAGCATTTCAGAGGGACCCTGAGCTGCTGGCGATGTTCGTCGGCAAGGGCATGTTAAGCCAGGTGACTGCGGGGAGCTTCGTAGGCCAGTGGGGACAGGAGGTAAAGCGCTTTGCCGAGCATCTCCTGGCCAGGGGACTGGTACACGTCCTGGCGTCGGATGCGCATGCGCCCGGGGCGCCGCGGCCCCCGACGCTGGATCACGGCGTGCATGCGGCGGCATTGCTGCTGGGTCGGGAAGCGGTAGAGAGGATGGTGTTGGAGACGCCTCTGGCGATTCTTGAGGATAGGCCGCTCGATAGTCTGTCCCCGGAGCGCTCCGTTAACTAAGGGCCTATCCGAGAACCTCATTTCGACGTCTCACGGTCCTTCGACTGTGCTCTCCGCACAAGCGGAGTCCGAAGATATACTGCTTAGAGAGTCGGACAGGACGAACGGAAGATTGCCCGTTCGTGGTGAGCCTGTCGAACCATTCGTGGCAGTTTTCGGATAGCCTCTAAGAAACCGCCTGCGCCCGACGCAACACGGTACCCACCCTTGCGATAAGCTCCTGAACCCCGAAGGGCTTGACGAGATAGTCGTCGGCGCCCAATTCGAGGCCCTGAATAATGTCGTTAGTCGAACCGAATACGGTGAGCATGATCACAGGGCAATTCGATATCTCACGAATCCTCCGCAGGGTCTCCCAGCCATCCATCTCCGGCATCTTGACGTCCAGAATAATGAGGTCCGGCAGGACCTTATAGAACTGCTCGAGGCCCTTCAGTCCGTTCGTCGCCGTCTCGACCCTGTAGCCCTCTTCCTGCAACACTCGACCGACGATTTCCCGGATGGAGGCATCATCTTCAACGATTAATATTACCGACTGTTCGCTGTCCTCTGGCAATTCCCGTCCTTTGGGCTGATCTTGATGGGTCCGAGGGGCGTCGTAAACGTTGGTCACTATTATATACGACAACCGTACCGAGGTTCTAAACCAGACTCGATAGCTAACTTAAGCGTCAAGGACGTGCCCATCATCGGGGATGACTCCTAAAAAATAGGGTGCTTCTACGTAGTACTTTTACGTCGTTATTACCATGTGCTTCAGAGGCATCACAGTTAGGCTTAGGTATAGGGGAAAACGAAAAGCGGCGCTCGCCGTTTTCATCATGCGCATCGGCCGCAATCCCGCGCCCGATAGCTGCCTCGGATTCAACGAGTGGACCAAAGATTGACCAAACTGCTGACACGCTTGCAGCCCAGGTGGAGCATCGGCACCGTATTGACATTGAGCATGGTGTTGACGATCGCCATGCTGATGGCGGTCACAACCCTTCTAGACGTTCGCCGGCAAAGGACCATCTTTCAGGAAAATCTTGGCGCCAACGGACTCGCGATGCTGGATATGTTGAACAGCGTGGCAAACGAGTCCCCGGGCGAGTTGGACGCTCGGGAAATCAACGAGATGGTAGCAGTCGTGCGCAGTCAGCCGGACGTGTCGTTTCTTCGCATCTACTCCGCCGACAAGAATCTCCTGGACGGATTCGATAGGAAGGAGGTCTCAGCGCGCTCAGACTCTTCGTTCGTCCCGGTGTTTACCGGAGATGGACCGGTCATCAGTTACCACAACGACAGATTCGAGCTCAGCGGCA